>JBEPWY010000472.1:0-2513 GCA_041642185.1 Marivirga sp. | reverse complement strand
TTTCAACCTTTCAATTTACGATATAAATGGAACCCCTAAAGTTAATTCTAAAGGCATGTGGGTAGAAGTAGAAAAAGAGCTTGAAGGTAACAAGTTATTTCGTTTATATTCACAATTTAACGATGAAGAGACTATTAGTTATTATCCAATTAATAGAAATAATACTGATTATGAATTTTTAAATGGAGGTATGAATTCTGAATATTTTTATGAAAACTCGACCTCTTATCGTATTTTCACTTTAACAGATGGGTCGAAAGTTAAATACGAGAATTCATGGACAAATTATAATCAGGTTGATGGATATTATTATGGAGCTTTTGTAAGTTTAACTACTATTGACGGAACAGTAATTACTGCTGGAACAAAATATGCAAATCTTGAATATCGAAACGTTAATTATGATGAATCATTTTTTGAGAACGGTATTAGCCTGGGTGAGCAATTAGTTATTCCTGCAGATACATATGAAATCAATAATTTTATATATAATACAGAAACTAATACCGTTACTTTTGATTTTATTTATAATATTAATGGAGGAAGAGATAGCTATCGAAATACTTCAGATAATGATTTAACATTTACAGGTAGTGTTGAAGCTGAAGTCTATTCTGAAATAGTTAGTAAGTAATAAAAAATTAAACTAATAATTAAATAGTCGTCATAAGTGATTGAATAAAATTCTGCTTATGACGATTATTTTTTTACTGCTTTATTTATAAAAACACAATTATTTCTTTTACGTAAAAAATGCTATGAGCAGAGCATTTGTAAAAGAGGACGATCAGGAAGAAGCTCCATTTATACCACCAAGGGCTCCATTGCCAGCCGGAGCAACCAATTATGTCACTCCTACTGGAATGCAAGCCCTACTGGCCGAAAAGGAGGAACTGGAGAAACACAAAGAAACTGCCTTTCAAATAGAAGATAAGTCTATCAAGCGAAGAGAAATCTCCACCATTAATGGCAAGCTTAATCTTTTAGAAGAGCGTATTAATTCTGCTCGAATTCTAAACCCTGAAGATCAGCCACAGGATGAAGTGAGGTTTGGAGCCAAGGTAATACTTGATTTTAACGGAAAAACACAAAAATTTCAATTAGTAGGAGTTGATGAAGCCAACGTTAAAGAACAAAAAATAGCCTTCACCTCTCCCATTGCGAAAGCTATAACAGGAAAAAAAGTTGGTAAAACAGCCGAATTGAAATTAGGAAATGAAATCAGAAATTTAAAGGTTTTAAAAATTAATTATTAAAAATTATTCTTCTTTGGCTTAAAAACTGCTCCTGTAATTTCATTAAAGCCCACCTGGCTATTATTTTTAATTGAAACATACATAAAAAGCAGTTTGAATTGTATTGAACTACATTAAAGATAAGACCTGTTTTTCATCACCATAGGTATAATCCAAATTCTCTATTTAACTTCAAATATATGTTTTTCCTTGTTTAGATGAACTTTAAATATATGTGAAACCTTATAACTTTGTAACATTTAAAGAATAAAGCGGTTGAATAAAATATCAAAGTTAATAAAATCCCTAGGTTTCAGAGTATTCCTTATTATAAATATATTGATTATACTCACTATATTTATTTTATTATCTAACTGGGAAACAGGCAATAAACCTAAAAATGAAAGTCGAGAAATGAATGTAATTTTTAAGAATATTACTGATAATCGTATTAAAGAAAGTTTTATGAAAGTAATGGAGGAATATGAGCCATTACATGATTACACTATAATCCTGAATCAGGAGAGAGTAAAAGAGACTACCATGCAGGCACAGCCTATTATCAATTTAATGAATTTATTTACCGGCTTTAAAAGCTATCAAATTAAACTGGGTGAATTTGTGCGAGATAGTGACACCTTAGCTGTTGCAGATTTACCTGAGGATGTTTTAACGGGTTGGTTTGCTCATGAATTAGGGCATTTGGTGGATTACGAACCATTTTCCAACCTTAAAATGGTTTGGTACGGCATTAAATATTCTCTTTCTACCTCTTTCAAAAGGGAAGTTGAACATGAAGCCGATTATATAGCCATAGATCATGGTTTTCATGAAGAAATTATAGCATCTAAAAGGTATGTTTTTGAACATGACCTGTTGGAAGAGAGTTATAAAGCGCAAATGAGAAAGTATTATATGTCTATTGAAGACGTACATCTGTGTACTGAAAAAGAGCCTTTAATTAAGCCTGTTCCTGGGGTTTAAAAAGTACTCCCAATCACGCTTTCTTCTGAAGAAATCGTGATTGGGAATTATTGGTGAGGTTATCTCTAACTTAATAAAAATACCCTTTAAAAATATTGCCTAATTGTTTTTCTATCACCTTGGGTTCCAATGGCGACCTATCCTGAAGAAAACTATTTCTATAAAAGGCAATTTCATTTTTGGAAGCATCAAAGATAAATACATATACATAAGAAACTGTACGAATTGGGATCGGATAATACATTCCTAATGTTATAATGCCTATACCAATACTTTTCAAAATCTGCCCTGCAT
>JBEPWY010000471.1:0-2545 GCA_041642185.1 Marivirga sp. | reverse complement strand
ATTCGTCATCGTGGGTGGTGGAGTTTGATACAATTGTTCCAGCTGTGATGGGAGTGTAAGTACTGATATCGGCACTGAATACATAGTCAGAAGCATTCTGGCTATAAACCGAATAAAAATTGAGCATAGAGAGGATCAGAACAAGATAATGTTTTGCATTAAATGGGGATGTGATTGATTTTCTCATAAGGACTGGAAAATGTACTTTATTAATTTAAGCTAATTAAACTATAAATAAAAATATTAGTAGCAAAGTTAATGTAAGTAGAGCAGCTATTCATATGGTTTGAATATAAATAGCTAGGTTTAAGACGTAATGAAATATTTATTAGCTTAATAAAGCCTTTTTGTAGATGAATAGATTGCAAAATAGCGTTAAGTACAAATAATCTTCATTAGTAAGGTTAGGTGATATTTTGTAGTATTTTCATATTACAAGATTGTTTTTTAGTAGGAGATAAAAATTATAATTTATAAATGAAATATAATTTTATTTATATGTGCAGGCATATATGTTGATATTTAAAACTATTTAGTATAGTATTATTTGTATATTTTGGTTGAAAGATGAAAAAATGTGATAGAAAATGGGTAAGAGGAGATTTGAATTATGAATATTATGCTTTTTTCTTTTCTGCTAATTCAACAACTGTTGTCTGTGAAGGTAAACCTTTGGATTGGGCCAATGCGGTGAATGCTTATGCTATAATAGGTGAAATCTCGGCCTCTTAAGCTTTAATGTTGCTTATTGTTCTGCAGTAAATTCCGATGCAGTTTTTACGTCAGATAAACGTAAATAAAGTAAGTATCAGCAGTGGTATTTAGCAGCCTAACATTATTTTAAGAATAATAAAATAGCCTTGAAAGCTTCCAAGGCCTTTTTATTGTTGTTTTTGTAAGAAGCTAACCAGTTGTTGGTAGTTTTTTACCAACCTGAGTTCGATTGCTACAAAATGCCGTCCCCGCTAGGGCGGGGCAGGCTATGCCGGAAAATTAAAACTTACTTTTCCAAAAGTCTTAATTTATCCGGTATCTCATACTGAAATGTTATTGAGATCACATATACGATTGTGATGGCATAAGCTTTTTAGAAAATGTAAAAATAAAATTTCCTAGAGGAAGTCCTAATATAGTTTTAGGAAAAATTTTTAAATCGAACTCAGGTTACCAATAATCTTTAGAGGAATGCATCGACTGCTATACTTTTAAGTAATACTAATTATAAACGTTAGGTAGGGCTTCCAGCATTCGCTTGTCGTATACCTTATTTTGGTGAATCATTACACTGATCTCATCAGAGAACTCAATGTTTTCCAGCGGGTTAATGTCTAAGATTAAAATATCGGCCACTTTACCAGTTTCTACACTACCATAATATTTCTCCAAATCAAAAAATGCCGGCCCATTTTGAAAGGAGGTTTGTAATGCCTGCTGTGGTGTTAGTCCTGCAGAAACCAAACTCCGCAGTTCACCATGCAATGATTGCCCAGGGTAAACATAGGAATTAAATGGTCCGCAATCGGAACCTGCTAACAAAGGCACACCTGCTTCAAACATAGGTTTAATAACTTCTCTGCTACGGTTTTCCATATCCTGACGCATGGTACTGCCACTATCTTTGGCACTTTTGGCGCTTTCGATCCTTCCTTGCCAGGTTTTTTGAATTCCTGCGCCTATATATCTTTTAAGGGAATCTTGAGAGTGATCTTCTTCCAGTATACCTGCCAATGTTTTGCCAATGTAGAGGGTAGGTGTTATGAAAACCTCTTCTTTTGCCAATTTAGCAAAAATCTCTTCAGCCAACTCAGGGTCATAAGTTTTAAGGATTTCCGACATCATACTATAGCCGATATTCAATTCCGTCAGGCTGTCGGCTTTAGGGGAGCAAGCTTTTAAAACATAATAAAGATGTTCGCTTCCGTCCATGCCTAGCTCAACTGCTTTCATGAAATCGGCTGTTAACGGCATATGTCCTGTGGTTTTTAGGCCGCGTTTTTCAGCTTCTTGTATAATATTGTAGAAGCTTTCTTTAGTTAAACTGCCGTCATACATCTTCACATAATCAGCGCCTAAACTCTCTAAAGAATCAAGTGCATTTTCAATATCCTTCTTATCTGTAACTTTTATCGAGCCGGCCCAGGCAGGATTTTCACCGTCTAGTTTTGGGCCCGGAGTGAAAATTGTTGGCCCCATCAAACCACCTTTCTGTATGGCTTTTTTCCACTCCAATACACTTGGGGTAATATCTCCGCCGCCATCGCGTACTGTCGTAATGCCGTATTTCAAAAATAGTGGTAGCATATCCTTATTTTCCTGAATTAATGAGTCGCCACCACGAAAATGCACATGGTTGTCCCATAAGCCGGGAATAATGTATTTGCCCTTTGCATCTATATTTGTTTTACCATAAAACTTTCCGCCTTCATCGGTAGCTATAATCAATCTGATAGTGTCATTATTGATCCCGATTATTTGTTCAGGCATGAGTTTGCCGGTTTTTACATCAACTATGGTTGCATGCGTAATGAGGATTTCAAACTCCTCC
>JBEPWY010000470.1:0-2569 GCA_041642185.1 Marivirga sp. | reverse complement strand
ATGGATGATGAGTTGGAAAGTACCATCAACTATGAAAACCTCTACAACAGCACTAAAGAAGTAATGCTTGAGCCACTTAAGTTGTTGGAGTCATTAGCCTACAAAATAGGAAAGAAAGTGCTTAGAGAAAATAAAGAAGCTTTAAAGGTTATAGTAAAAGTAATCAAGCACCAACCCCCTATCGGTGGCATTTGCGATAATGCTTTTGTTGAGTTGGAGATGGAGCGGGAATAAGAATCTATTTTTGTATTACTTGAACCTATATCCTATTTGCAAACCTACTCTAACATTCACTTGCCTTCCTGATCCAATTTCACTTCTGCCTCCTTTTTTGAAGAAAAATTTATCAGGTTCAGGCTCTGTGGGTATATCAGGCTGATCGAAAATATATCTGGCGCCAGCACCAACAAATAAAGTGATAACAACAGGGTCAAAATCATACATTTTGCCCACTTTAAAATTTAGTCCGGGAACAAACCTCTCAACACTGGTATCAAAATAACGGTAATAAAGGCAACCTCCAAAGTCATCGTTGCAGGAATAACCGGCAACTCTCTCTGAATTGTATTTGACATAAAAGACCGTTGGTTCTATTTCAAAAAATGTGCGGGAATTAGAAGGATAATTAAATTCGTTATCCAGATAAAACCGGTATTGGAAATAGGCTTTAAAACCGCTACCATCCTTAAACCAATTTTCATCTATATTTGAATTGGAGCCATACATATCAAAGATATAACCCAGCTCAAAACCAATAGCACTGTTACTACTAATGTGTTTTATTAAACCTATATCAGCTGAGTTGTAATTTTCAAAATAGCTGATAGCAGACAACTGAAGAATATATTTACCTCCTTGTTGAGTGACTGGAATAGTATCTCTCTGACTATAAGAATTATGTAATGTAATCAGAGAAAAAATTGATAATAAAAACAACTTATTCATCACGCGGAGGCAGGCTTAATATCTTACTTAATTCCTTTATTTCATAAGGATTAGAGAAATCATACTGGAAAACACCTTCTCTCCCGGTTACAATTAATTCCTTTCGTCCGTAATTAGTAATGACGTCATAACTTGGTATACTATCATGGTGAGCAATTAAAACAGGATTACTTTTCTCCTTAATATTAAACACTTTTAGTCCGTAATCTCCCTCACACACAAATAATACAGTATCACTCACAGCTAAGCCATGCGGGTTTAACATATCAATAGTATTCAGCAAAACAGGAATTTTTAAATTGGTGACATCCACCACTTCCAATCTGTTGGGCCCGGTTTGGCAGGCTGTACCATTTCTGAGGGTAACGTAAGCAGTATTGCCCGAAACTACCACCGGATCGCAGGCATAAGAATGTTCAAAATTTGATAAAAATACTGGTATAGGATTATCTTCCACCGAATAGATATACATGCCCACATTGGTACCTATGAATAGATATTTTTCATAAGGAAATATAGTTTCCACTCCGGCATTAATTTCTGTAGTACCAATTAGTTCAGGATTATCAGGATTACTGATATCGAAGGTTTTTAAAGAGCTTTCTTCCACTACATATAAATATCCTTTAAGGAAAGTAAAGCGAGCCATGGAACCACCCTTGCCTTCTCCTGACGTATCAAAATTCTCACTATCGCTGCTACATCCTGCAAAGAAAAAAGCTATCGCCATCATAGCCAACAACAGTATTGTAAGCCCTTTTAAGTTTTTCATAGATTTTGTTTTCGAAGTCATTGGACAGTAGTTAAATTAATAATAACATTCAGGATAGTTCAAAGTTGCTTTTTCCCATCCCACAACTATTCCTTTTGAAGGATCTGGGCATTCATAATAGGTGTTTCGTACCAGAGGATGCTGCGTAGCAAAAGGAAACACATTTTTTACTCTGGAAGCTAATTTCACGTTTGTAGGATTGCTAATATCAATTGCCAAAAGATCCTTGGCCTGATCTACATACAAGATTTGATTTCTTATGGCCACATCATTGCTACCAACCACTTGAATAAAAGCAACATTTTGAGGATTTGAGGGGTTTTTATTATCAAAAACATGTATTCCCTTTAATTTATCTACTACTAAAAGGTAGTCATTGATTACATAAATCTTTCCGGGACTCTCTATTTCTCTTGCTGCCAGACTTTTCACTTCGCCTTCAGCCTCTGTTGAATAAATTGGTCGGTAGCCTTCTACTTCTTCCACATCAAAATTTGGCACCTGTTCATTAAATTCACAAGCTGAAATATACATGATGAAAATAAAACCAGCCAAATATCTTAATTTAACCCTTTGTATAAATTTGTTCATAATGATGATATTAATCTAACATTAAAAATTATTGTTCAACTGTAACAACCTTAATAATGACACCTGTATTCAGTTAAAGGTTGTAAGGTTTTAGGATAATTTTTAAAAATAATATTGATAGTTGGTGAATTATTTATAATTATTAAAAGAAAAGCCTTATTAGAGGATATCAAACAACATAAAAACACATGATAAAATAAAAAACAAATTATAGCTTAAGTACTTTTATTAATACTTCACTAAATAAATAGTAAGCAATTA
>JBEPWY010000469.1:0-2574 GCA_041642185.1 Marivirga sp. | reverse complement strand
GATATAGAATTTTTTGTGTATTATTATGATAGATTGCCCAAGGTGCTTGAGGCAGCCAAAAAGTTAGGGAAACGCGCTAAAGTACACATTGAAGTGGAAACGGGTGCAAACCGAACGGGTATGCAAAAATCAGAATTCCCCAAGACGCTCACTTTTTTGAAGAAGAATAAGGAACATGTAATTTTTGAAGGTTTGTGTACGCACTTCGGAGGAGCAGAAAGCAGGTCCAACGATTTTAAAATTGAAATGCAGCATAAGCGCTATAAGGAATTTTTGAAGCAGTGTAAAGAGAAAAAAGTTTTGCCAAATTTAAGGCATATAGCTTGCTCAGCCGCTGCTTTGGCTATGCCGGACACAATTTATGATTTAGTAAGGATAGGAGTGGCTCAATATGGCTTCTGGCCAAGTCCTGAAATATATTATGCTCATTTAAATGAAGTCAATAAAAAGGCCGACTCAGCATTAAAAAGAATTTTTACCTGGAAAACGGATATTATGGATATTCGTGATGTTCAGCAAGGTGAATTTATTGGCTATGGTACAGCTTTTCAGGCTACTCATAAAATGACTATAGCTGTAATGCCTTTAGGTTATTCCAATGGATATCCAAGAGCACTTTCTAACAGAGGCCACGTATTGATTGATGGAAAAAAAGCACCTATAGTGGGTTTAATTAATATGAACCTATTTATGGTGGATATTTCCCATATCAAAAATGCAAAAGTAGGTGATGAGGTAGTGTTAATAGGCAGACAAAATAATAACGTAATTAATGTGTCTAGTTTTACAAATAGTACACAATTACTTAATAATGAAATGTTGAGCAGGTTACCTGCAGTTATTCCGAGGACAGTAGTTAAATAATTACATAAATTAAAAAATCATTAAAGTGCAGTTTACCTTATTCGAGCAGTCCATCATTCAGAAATTAAGCGAGAGGGCAGGAGATGTGCTGTATTTTGAAGATTTTGCTTCTTTCTTTGTTGCTAAAAGCCGTTTGCAAATTTCTACCTATACTCAAATGGCTTATGTACAGCTTGAAAGTGAAGAGTATATTAATAATGCACTTTCGGAATATTTTCAGTTAGTGGTTTTTTTGAAAAAGCTGGAGAATGAACCCAATTGTTATAGTATACCTTACACAGCGCTTAATGATAATGTTGTTATTACCGGGAAAAGCAATTTAAAAAATCAGCCTCAGCACACAATTCCTGATGCTGATCTATTGATTCAGTTGTTTCAATATGCAGGCAAAAAGTATATACTTAGCCCGGGAATTGAAAATTTTGATACTCGTTTAATGAGTTCACAAGCTATTGAAAAGGAAAATACTGTAATTGAGGATGAAGCTGTAAATAAAAAATCATCTAATTTTAGGTTAATAGGTTTTTTACTGATACTGTTGCTAAGCATTTTAATTGGAATTATAGGTTATCATGCCCATTTAGAAAGGCAATTACTCATGGAATATCAATCGGAACTTCATCAGAAGATGGAAGAACAAAATTTGATGCAGCAAAATCTGGCCGATCAGATGCTGATTAATCAAAAATCTCGCATTACACAAAGAGAAAAATCAGAAACTAAACTGATGGCAGTTCAGAAAACGCTTGATGATCAATCAGAAACTATGACAAGCATCCGTTATTGGAATTATAAACAGGCTCAGGCGCTTGATAATATTACAATCGCATTGGACAGTATAAATAATAATAGAATAGTTTTTAAATAACTTGAAAATAAGAATAGTGTGATATTGAGCTGAAATTTACTTACTTATTGAATCTTAAAATCAATTATTGCAGAGACTAAACTTTTTCTCTGCAATAATTGAAATATTGAACCAGAATTATAATTAAAGTACCATAACTCTTATTATTTTTACAGCCTGTCCCTCTACTTCAATCCGTAAAAATTTAATACCTTTTTTAAGATTTGCTCTTGAAAGATTAACAGCAATATCACCTTCACCTTCTATAACTTTTTGCCATTCAATCTGGCCGTCAGCCCCCATCAATTTTAAATGGAATTCTTTAATTTCCTCAAAGGGAGATTGGATATTTATTATAGACTTTACCGGGTTCGGGAAAACGGTTATGTCATCCGATGAGGCTAACACCATAACCTCTTCTGTATTTGCAATTTTACTCGCACCAGATCTTTTAGGGACAAGTTTAATAGCATCAGCTATTACATAACCATTTGTACCATCATTTTTCACAATAATTTCAGCTTCGTTTCCAAAAGTATAATCACCTAAAGAAACCCATTGAGCATCATTAATTCTTTGATTTTTGTATACATCATGGGTATCTGAGGAGGTTATAATTTGGTAGTGAGTATTGGTGGCCCTATTTCTGTGTGCGAACCAACGAGCAAAAACTTCATAATTTCCAGGATTAACAGAGGTTTTGTATACCACCTCCTTTTTACCTTTCTGACTGTTGCCATCATGCAAATAGTTGTTTCCATACTTACTTTCGCCACCAGCAGAACTATTCTTCCAATTATTATCTTCTACGGCCTCATCATTATTATCTAATACAATAGCAGAGCCAGAAATGGGTGGATTAG
>JBEPWY010000468.1:0-2581 GCA_041642185.1 Marivirga sp. | reverse complement strand
TCTGTCTATTTTATTTTCAATAATTTCTCTTTGGCCAGCTACAACCACCTCATCCAACACATCTGTGTCTGTTTGAAGTAAGATGCTTTCCAAATCAACATCAGGGAATTTAGGAGTTAATTCGATTTTCTGAGTTATAGGGGCATATCCAACAAAAGACACTTCTAATTGGTATTCTCCCAATTTTACGTTTTGAATTTTAAAAGAGCCGTCAGCTTCTGTAATTACACCGTTAACTGTTTCTCCACTATCAGGAGCTTTAATGACTACTGTTGCATAAGGAATAGGTTCTTTAGTTGTTGCATCAATAATAAGGCCTGTTACTTTTCCTGTGATTTGTGAAGCAGCATTACCTCCATAATTCCCTCTTTGTTGAGCTGAAATTTGAATGCTTTGAAGCAGCAGTATAAATAATAATTTCTTCATAATTTTAATTCTTATACAAAGATAGACTCTTTACTTTTAAGTATGTTTTTTATAGTACATAAAAGGTGAAACAGTTTTTTAGTATAAGATATAACGAGGATAAGTGGACTCTAATCAGTTTTTATTTTCTGTTTATTTTTTAGCAAAACTTTTCTATTGTCAATAAATAAATATGAAATACATACCGTAGCAGCAGATATATCTGCAATTGGGAATGCTATCCATAATCCATTTAAACCAAAGAAATAGGGTAGGATCAGAATTAGAGGAATCAGAAAAAAGCCTTGTTTTGTAAGAGTGAGTATAAGTGCGGAAACTGGTTTACCAATGGCCTGATAATAGGCAGAACTGATTAGTTGTAAAGCAATTAAAGGAGTCGCCAGAAATGTAATACGAAGTGCAGGAACAGTCTCTTTTATTAAGCTGGCGTCATTAGTGAAAATCCTGATTATTTGCGGGGTGAAAATCATAATCAAGGCAAAAATAACCGATGAAATGATTGTACCTGCCAACATAGAGTTTTTCAAAGTTGTTTTAACCCTGCCCCATGCTTTGGCACCATAATTATAACCTACAATAGGCATGGAACCCTGGGTTATTCCTAATGCAGGAATATTCACTACCATCATCATTCGGTTTATAATGCCATATACAGCAATGCTTGATTCTCCACCATATCTATATAATGAATTATTGAGCAATAGAAACAGCAGACTAACCACTCCCTGACGGGCAAAAGTGACTGATCCAATAGCGAAAATTTCAGCAGTCAATTTCCAGTCGAGCAGCAAATCTGTTAACTTTAAATGAATACCGGATTTTCCTCTGAGAAAAAACACTGCAGCATAACCAGCACTGCCCAGATAAGATATGGTAGTTGCCCATGCGGCTCCTTTAATGCCCATATCTAACGTTACTATAAATATGGGATCTAATATAATGTTAACCACTGCCGGTACAATCATGATATACATGGCTACCTTTGGATAACCCACAGCTCTGATGACACTATTTGACATCATAGCATAAGCCAAGATAGGGATACCCAATAAAATAATGCTAAAATACTCTACTGTTGGGGCTAGTATATCTCCTTTTGCTCCGAAAGCACTTAAAAGAGGTTCAATAAATACATAGCCTAAAACACTAAAGAGAATCCCTAATACAAGCGTTAAGGTAAGCTGATTACCCAATGTTTTGCCTGCTTTTTGATCATTTTTTTCGCCCAAAGCACGCGAAATAACTGAAGCGCCACCTATACCTATCCCCATGCCAATGGAGGAAATAAGAAAAGTGATAGGTATAACTACTGTAATGGCTGCAATTCCTAGGGAACCGACAAAATTACCTACAAAAATAGTGTCTACTATTCCGTAAATAGACAAAACCATAATACCTATTGAGGCAGGAATAGCTTGTTTTCTTAAAAGGAAATTAATTGGCTTTGAACCAAATTCATCGGAAGTGCTCATTAAATATTTGTATAAACATCAAATGTAACAACAGTTCACCTGATTATTTCTTTTGCAGTGCTGAAAAAACTCATTAAAAATATGATAGTCCATAAGATGGTTCTTAATAAATTAACCCGCACCAATTTAATGGAAGAAGGCACAATATCTTTTCCGGAACTGATTTTGTTATGCAATGGAACAGCTTGTAAAAAGGTAGAAAACCAAATAAGTATAATCAAAACCAACTGCACTCCAAAATTCCATGAAAATTCGGTGTAGGTTAGAATGATTGTACTACTAAGTTGCACCATCATTAATGGAAGAACGATAAAGGTAATTAGTTTAGTGTATTTTTCATGCCAGATCAACAAATCTTTAGGAGCATAAAAACGAAAGGAAGGATAAATTATAATCTGAACAATCCATATTAATATTAGCAGTCCAAAATCACTCAATAATTTAATTAGAAGAAGCATATTTTATTTTAAGGAATTTTAACAATTTAAGGAAGTTTCTGTTTAAAACTAATGAACAAAAAAATATTGCATCATGAAGTACATACACATACTTATTCGAAAGAGTGGGTAGTCTTTATGCATGGGGCAGGAGGGAGTACAGCTACCTGGAAACTCCAGATAAATTCCTTTAAATCACATTATAATGTTCTTTTATTAGATTTAAGAGACCATGGTCTCTCTAAA
>JBEPWY010000467.1:0-2608 GCA_041642185.1 Marivirga sp. | reverse complement strand
AGATTTAATACCATTTTTTGCAAAAGTAATACCGGCAATTAAACCTGCCAATCCACCGCCAACTATAATGACTTTTTGTTGAATATCTCTCAAACTATTATTTATTTTTCATCTTTAAACACTATTAACTCCCAATAGTTAGGCTTGTTTAATTCATATTCCTCAATAATACTACATCTTACTGTAAAAGGTTTGCTTTAAAGGTCTCAGGATTAGAAAAATCACTACCTTTGTGGCTTGTTTAAAAATATGTGGACAAAATTAGCTCATAACGTAATAAAATTCAGGATTTTCCTGATTATAATATTGGCATTAATAACCATTTTCATGGGGTATCGCGCCAAAAACATTGAGATGGACTACGATCTGGCACAGATGGTTCCTGATACTGATGTGGACTTCATAGCCCTCAAAGAATTTAAAGAACTTTTTGGAGATGATGGAAATATTCTGGCAATCGGAATGAAAGACAGCAGTCTTTATGAACCACAAAATTTTGCCAGGCTAGCTTACCTTGCTAATGCCATTAATGATATTGAAGGGGTAACCAATGTGCTTTCAATTGCTAATCTTCAGCAATTACAAAAAAATGCAGCCGATCAAAGGTTCGAAATGAAACCGATGATTGATCTGTTGCCTGAAACGCAGGAAGAACTTGACAGCCTTTTAAGTGAAATAATCGATGAGAAATTTTATTCGGGCCAGTTATTAAATTTAGAAACAGGTGCCACTGCCATTGTTATTTCTGTTGATGAAAATGTGCTTAATTCGGTAGACAGGCAGCGCCTGATGCAGGATATCATCCAAGTAGGAGATGCTTTTGAAAACAAAACAAGTATAGAAATCCATTATGCAGGCCTGCCTTTTGTACGTTCAGTAATGATGGGTAAAGTACGGCAGGAGATCATTAAATTATTAGTGCTTTCGGTTTTAGTGACCGCATTTATCCTTCTGATGTTTTTCCGCTCGTGGGATGCGGTTTTGTTTCCGCTTTTGGTAATTTTCTCAGTGGTAATCTGGTCAATGGGTACTCTGGATTTACTGGGGTATAAAATCACTATACTTACCGGGCTAATTCCTACTATTATAGTCGTCATTGGCATTCCTAACAGTATCTATTTGCTTAATAAATACCATCAGGAATTTGATAAACACGGAAACAAAATAAGAGCCATCAGTACCATTATTCGTAAGATTGGTGTAGTTACTTTAATTACTAACTTCACTACGGCGGTTGGCTTTTTAGTATTGGCCGTTACGGATATCAAGTTATTGCGTGAATTTGGTATAGTAGTTGGCATTAATATTTTCGCCACATTTATTGTAAGTATCATTCTTATTCCGGCAGTTTTTTCCTATCTGCCTAAACCAGGAAGAAAGCAATTGAAGCACCTTAAATTTAAGATGACTGATTTTTCTATTGCCTGGCTAACCAAAGTTGTGCACGGACACAGAACAAAAATTTACATTGCCACCATTATTATTGTAAGCGTTGCCTTTGTAGGTGTTTTCAAAATCAATTCCATCAGTTTTATGATTGATGATTTACCTGAAGATGGCAAAACCAAGACTGACTTACGCTTCTTTGAAAGGAATTTCAGTGGCATAATGCCTTTGGAAGTAGTGATTGATACGAAAAAGAAAAGGGGTATTACACAGCTCAACACCCTTAAAAAGGTGGAGCAATTTGAGCGGTTTTTAGATAGCATACCAGCCATCAGTTCACCTGTTTCAGTGGTTAGCATGATAAAAGCCTCACGACAGGCATATTACAACAATAATCCTGCTTATTACAGCTTGCCCACACAGCGGGATTATGGTTTTATATTACGTTACCTAAAGCAGGAAGAAGATCAAAAGTCAGTTATGAGCAGTTTCACTGATGAAGATTTCAGTAAAATGCGTATTTCCTTAAAAGTGGCCGATATAGGATCCGATAAAATGGATATTCTTGTAGAAGATGTAATTAAGCCTAAAATGCATGATATATTCGGGAATTCCGACTTTGAAATTGTTGTTACGGGTACAACACCAATATTTGTAAAAGGCAATCGCTACCTGGTGGAAAATTTGAGACTGAGTTTAATCATTGCTTTTATTGTAATAGCATTTGTGATGGGAATCCTTTTTTATAATTTAAGAATGATCATCATCTCTTTAATTCCTAATATGATTCCGCTGATTATAACAGCAGGGGTAATGGGATATTTTGGCGTACCCTTAAAGCCAAGTACAGCCCTAATTTTCAGTATTGCATTTGGTATATCCGTGGATGATACCATTCACTTTTTAGCTAAGTATAGACAGGAATTATTTGCTAATAAATTTCGTGTGCCTATAGCGGTTACCAACACTTTGAAGGAAACTGGGAAAAGCATGATTTATACCTCTATAGTGCTATTTGCAGGGTTTATTGTTTTTATTGCTTCCGATTTTGGTGGCACTGTAGCTTTAGGATTTTTAACATCTGCTACTTTATTAGTGGCTATGCTCACAAATTTAATAGTTTTGCCGGCACTTTTACTTACTTTTGACGACGGTAAACGCAAAAAAGACAATCACCCTCTGATAGAACAATACCATGAGGATTTTTATCTTGCCTCTGACG
>JBEPWY010000466.1:0-2609 GCA_041642185.1 Marivirga sp. | reverse complement strand
AAGGGTTTAAAACATTGGAAGCTAATAACTCGATTGGAAGCTCACCATCATCCAAAGTAATGAAGTCAAAAAATTCAAATACCCTTACATCAGTTAAGGTACGTAATTCAGTATTTGGAAAACCGCCTCCCATGGCTATTTTTATACCCGGGTAATGAATTTTCATGTGTTGGGCACATTTTAATGCACTATATAAATTGCCTGGAAAGGGAACTGAAAAACAGACTAATTTGGGTTGAACAGATTTTAGATGTTGATCTAAAATTTCTAAAGTAATGCTATCTACAAAGGTTGGGGTTTTCTGCAGTTCGTTATAAATTTCATCAAAAGTGTTGGCGCTCATCCCTAGTTTTTCAGCATATCTGCTGAAGCCAAAATGATCGTCAAGTACCTCAATGATAAAATCAGAAATATCCTCCAGGTAGAGGGTTGCTAAATGCTTGGCTCTGTCCTGCATGCCCATAGTTCCAAAAGCCCAATCCAGTTCCTGGGTCTGCTCAAAACGTGAGGCCTGAGGAAGAAAATTTTCAGAACAGATTTGTCTGGCAAAAGTGAGATCTTTTCCCTGTAAGAAAGAAACTACCGCATCAATTGTTTTAATATATTCACGCCTTAGTGCATAAATTCTTTCGGCATTTTCAGAAAATTCAATGCCTCTCTGAGTTCCGGCCTCAAAAACATCTTTTAATCCCTGTTTAGAAAACAAACGATGGATTACCTCAATACCTAAATCCATTTGAAAAGCACTGATCTCTTTGGTATTAAGAAAGCCTTTTAAATAAGCCGTTGCCGGATAAGGTGTGTTGAGTTGGGTAAAAGGAGGCGTTATAAGTAATAGATCTTTCAATGAAATGCAATTTAAGCAAATTTGTACTGATTATACTGAGAAGGCTAACTAGGAAAAGAAAATTTTAATTCAGAAATGACACCAATTTTACCAGCTTAGGAAATGACATATGCTACCTGACAGCAAAAAAAAAGCAACACTTCAAAGAAGTGCTGCTTTCATTCTATTGGTTTTAAACTTATTTGCCTTTTTTCTTGAACTTGTCTAGCTTGGTAGTCTCCTCAGCTTTAGGAAAAACGTTATTCGAGATTTGTGTATCCGCTAATTCATTTTCAGGATCAAATGTTACTCTTTCAACTTCCTTATCTAAAATGAAAAGCTTACGTGTTTTCATTTCATTCTTTCTCCAGATTTCCGCAGGAATTTGTTTAGTTTCCGAAGTGCCATCTTTATAATCAAACTTAACAATGATCGGCATCACTAATCCGCCTTCATTGGTTAAAGTCACTTCGTAAAAGTGTTTATCCTGATATCTGGCTTTAATTGCTTCATCATCCACTTTTGAACGGTACTCTCCATACCAGAAATCAGGAGTTTCTTGAACAGTGATGAAGGAAGGACCTTCACTGAAGTCAGTATTTTTCATCTCTTCATCTGAGTTACCTAAATCTCCTTTTGGAGCTCTGGATTTTTTCTCTTTAGATTTCTCGTCAGTAGCAATTCTGTAATACTTCACTTCATCAATAGCTATGTCTACATGATCAGTAGTATAAAACCATCCGTTCCAGAACCAATCTAAATCAACAGCGGAAGCATCTTCCATTGTTCTGAAGAAATCAGCAGGTGTTGGGTGCTTGAA
The DNA here is from genome assembly GCA_041642185.1 of Marivirga sp. Classification (GTDB taxonomy): domain Bacteria; phylum Bacteroidota; class Bacteroidia; order Cytophagales; family Cyclobacteriaceae; genus Marivirga. Next base: position 963 of record JBEPWY010000466.1, on the reverse strand, counting down.
TTTCCATCTTTGGGCGTAAGCTTTAAAAGCCTCATCAAATAATTCAGGGCCCATAACAGTATTTCTTAATAAATTAAGTGCTGCCGCAGGCTTGGCATAAGCATTTGGACCTAAACGTAATACTTGTTCTGGATTAGTCATAATAGGCCTCTGGCTATCTTTGCTGCTCTTCATATATCCTGTAATGGCCTGTGGTGAGTTGTCGGCATAAGGTAAATCAGGATAGTATTCCCACATTACATTAGATTCCAGAAAGGAGTTAAGTCCTTCGTCCATCCATGCCCACTGACGCTCATCTGAATTCACTATCATAGGGAAATAGTTGTGCCCTATTTCATGAACAATTACATAAGTCATACCTAGTTGCGTTCTTACGGAATAATTTCCGTCAGCATCAGGGCGGCCGAAATTAAAGCAAATCATAGGGTATTCCATTCCTATTGAAGCAGCATGAACAGAAGTTGCCTGAGGATAAGGGTAATCAAATGTTCTTTCAGAATATAATACCAAAGTGTTTTTTATTGCTTTGGTAGATTCTTTTTCCCATAAAGGGTTTCCTTCTTTTGGATAAAAGGATTGTGCAAAAGGTTTAGTAGAAGCTAATTCCACCATTTGTCCATCCCAGATAAACTTCCTGGAAGTCGCAAAACCGAAATCCCTTACATTCTCTGCAGTAAATTTCCAGGTCTCGTACTTATCGGACTTCTCTTTTTCATTAGCAATGGCTTCTTCCTGAGTAACTATAAATGTTTGTTCAGTAGATTTTAATGCTTTTTCATATCTGTTGTTCTGTTCAGAAGTCAGTACTTCTTTAGGGTTTTCCACCATACCGGTAGCAGCTACAATATGGTCATCAGGAACAGTAATTTCCACATCGTAATCGCCAAAAGTCAGGGCAAACTCACCGGATCCTAAAAATTGCTTGTTCTGCCATCCTTCTACATCATTGTAAACAGCCATTCT
>JBEPWY010000465.1:0-2617 GCA_041642185.1 Marivirga sp. | reverse complement strand
TTGCTATTTTAAAAACGGTTTTGCATCATGATAATGGAGGGGTATTCCCTGATATTAAGAAATCTATAGATGTAATTTATATTTATTGAAGGTTCCATTGTTAAAATGTAAATCAATTTGTTCAGGTTTTATTTACTGCATTAATTGAAAATTGAAAAATTAATGATTTCTAAGCTTTTACTTTACAGCTGAAGCGCCAATAAAAGCTTTATTGAATATATTATCAAAAACTGAATTGGGGTAATATAGTTACGTTATAAGCTTAATTTACCTTTGAATCTTTCTGGTGGTGTTAACCTTCTAAGGATTTAGAATTCTTGGAGGACTAAGTATTTATTAGATTTGATAAAGGATATTATTTCGTGTAAAAATTAAAAATATTTCTTGTAATATTGTTAAAAAAAATTAAATTTTGTACAAAAGATCCAATTTTGCTAATCAAAGTACTTCATAACCTGAGTTCGATTTTAAAAATTTACTTGACTTTTATCACAGTTCATCTCGGAAATTTTCTTTTTACATTTTCCAAAAAAAAGAAAATTAACTTGTGCCGCTACAGCGGTATCCGTGATCTCATTAATATTTCAGCATGAGATATACCGCTAAGGCGGCACAGGCAGGATAAATTAAGACTTTTAATAAAATAAGTCTTTGACTCGTCCTAGCGGGGACGGTATTATATAGCAATCGAACTCAGGTTCATATGAAAAAACTACCAATTTTTTTCTTGTTATTCATTATTACTTTACCAGCAAGCGCGCAGAACCTTTATTTAGATACTGCAGTGAGTGTTGAATATACTATTGCCGGATTTCAGACAAATGGCCTGGAGACCATGTTTTATAAAGAACAACGGCTTACTAATTCTATTTCGTTACGGACTGAAGCAGGCTTTAATTCTTCTTTTTTTAGTAATAATTCTTATTCAAGAATAGGCTATCAACCGTCAGTAGGCTTTGTCTCTCGGCTTGAAATTGCAGCAGAGCCCCGCTGGTACTATAACTTAAAAAAGAGGAATCGTAAAAATAAAAATACTGCTAATAATAGTGCAAGTTTTATTTCTTTAAGAGCAATATTTACTCCCAATTGGCTCCATATATCCAATATTGATACTGAATTTAATTCATATAATGAAATTGCCTTAATTCCTACTTTTGGTTTAAGAAGGACATGGTGGAATCATTTTGATTTTGAATTAGGACTGGCTTGGGGTATGGATATGCTTTTGTTAAAGATGATAGCTTTTTTGCGCCAGCATTCAGACCATACCTCAGGTTAGGATATAAATTTTAATATTCTCTATGTAGATCAGAAAGTATAAATTGGGTATTGAGTATTTATTCGCTCATTGATAATCCATTAACTTCTTAGTTGTCGTTATCGGTAGTCATTTTTTAAAAATATTCTTACAGCTTACTTATTATATTTTCAGTGTGCTAAATTTCAGAATTGAGACAAATACAACTTCTCCAATTAAATTACCTATGGTTGACCAAATCCTTAAAAAAAGCGTAAATCCAATTTCCATTCCGGCTGCACTAGCAGACATGAGTAACCCCCTTAAAGATCTTTTGTGTTCGTATTCCCCCTACTCAACCTGGTCCCTAAAAATTTCATAAGCAGACTTAGGCTTATTACTGGCGTCCTCTACTTTAAGTACATTTTCACCGTTCTCCTTATTTATTTCCTTATCGGTCTTGCTTCCTTCTTTTTGATTTTCGCCCATTGAGTAATCTTTAATCAGGAATTAGTTATCCCAAAACTTAAAAACTCCTATTCAATGTAAAAAGATGCTGATTAAGGTCTAAATGTACTTTTTTACTGATAAAATTTTGTTAAGGAATATTTACGAATCAAAAGAGCCTACTCTACTGCGTCAGCTAAGTCTCTTAAATCTACAGGAACAACTCTGGAAACACCTTGTTCCACCATGGTTACTCCGTAAATAACGTCGGTGCTCGACATGGTTCGTTTGTTATGTGTCACCACAATAAATTGTGACTCATTAGAAAATTCTCTGATGATATTATTGAATTTATCAATATTGGCATCATCTAAAGGAGCATCTACTTCATCGAAAATACAGAAAGGGGCTGGTTTTAATAAATAGATGGCAAATAGTAGGGAGATGGCCGTTAAAGTCTTTTCTCCACCCGATAGCTGGTTAATTGTTAATGGTCTTTTACCCTTAGGCTTAGCCATAATTTCAATTTTGGACTCCAAAGGGTTGTCCGGATCTGAAAGTTGTAAATCACACTCATCTTCCTCGGTAAAGAGCGCACGGAATACTTTCATAAAGTTTTCCTTAATTTTTTCGTAAGCTTCAATAAAATTAACTCTGGCTACTTCGTCAATTTCACTAATGGTAGATAAAAGCGATTCTTTAGCATTACGTAAATCTTCCCGCTGTGTGATGATGAAATCATTCCTCTCCTTAATCTCTTCATAAGCTTCCATAGCCATTGGGTTAACAGGGCCCATACGCTCCATCTTTTCCTTTAGGCGAGTCACTTCTTCTCTTAAATCATCAGCGTTGCTATCATCCACTGTTTCTTCATCTTCCTGAGCCATTATTTTGTCCAGATCGATGTCAAATTCTACAGAAAGCCTCTCTTTT
>JBEPWY010000464.1:0-2621 GCA_041642185.1 Marivirga sp. | reverse complement strand
AAATGTATATAATTTATACGGAGGCATTTTTCAATGGAAGAACGAAGGCTATCCGGTATATAATTCTGAAGAAGAAACTACAGATAAAGTGCATGCTTATAACTGGCTTTGGGGTAAATGGTTGAAGGAAGATAAAGCTACAAAGGTTTATGACTAAGAAAAGATTACTGATCATATTTGTAAAAAACCCTGAATTAGGAAAATGCAAAACACGGTTGGCCGCCACTATAGGGGATGAAAATGCCCTCCTTTTTTATAAAAAAATGTTGGAAAGAACATTGGCTGTGGTAAAACCTGCCGAGGCTCATAAAGCTGTTTTCTATTCTTCATTTATTGACAGAAATGACCTATGGCCTGAAAACGAAAATTTCTTAAAGAAACTACAGGTAGAGGGTGATTTAGGTCTTAAGATGATGAAGGCTTTTGAAGCCTCATTTAAAGCCGGGTATGAATCAGTTTGTGTGATCGGTAGTGATTGCTACGAACTGGATACAAGCACTCTTAACAATGCCTTTGAAGCCTTAGTAAGTAAAAATGCGGTTATTGGTCCAAGTACAGATGGTGGCTATTATTTACTGGGTATGAATTATCTTATTCCTGAAGTATTTAAAAATAAGGAATGGAGTACTGCTTCAGTAGCAAATAGCACAAAAAATGATTTTGAAAAGCTGAGAATAAGCTATAATGAGCTACAGCCTTTAACGGACATTGATACGGAAGAGGACCTGAAAACAATTCCTGCTGAAGTGGCTGCAAAATATATTAATAAAGGTTAATACCAACTCTGTTAAACTTACTTAGGTCTTATCTGTTAAGGAAAAAATCAGGGAAATAATTACTATTAAGACTGATTTTTCCATATATCTGATCATAAAAATTAAATACTAATAATCTCTGGAACCAATACTTTTCCTGAAGGTAACTGATACAGAAATGCTTGATGCGTTAGGAAAAAGATTAGCAACACCTGGCTGCCCATTTTTCCAATCATATTCAGTAGAGTTAAATGAAACTTGATTGTAGCCTATACCAGGTTCAATGAATAATACTTCATTTATTAAAAAACTTACTTTTCCCTCAATGTGAAATCCAAGCGAATTAGCATACTCTATGCTTCCAATATACTGGTTGTTTTCTGTCAGTGAGGCAGTACCCGGAATATTAAAATCTGCTCCTGCATTTAATCTTAAACCATCAAAGAAAGAAGAATTACCAAAGGGGAATAATTTACCTACCCCTATAGAAGCAGATTTATAGTTAAAGCTAAAAGCGCTTTTGTTAGAGTAGCCATTATAACTTTCATATTGATAGGCGAGACTCACATTGAGACCAAGTTCTGTATAAAAAAAGAAGTTTGCATTGGATTCCAATTGCGCACCAAGATGTAATGCAATACCGGAACCATGACCATAAGCAGCTTTAGAACCACCGAAATCCATAATTTGATTTTTAAAACCAGCATTTAATGCTCCTGTACCATAAAAAGATACCCCCTGTGCAAAACCAATAGCAGGAAATATAAATATAATGACAAAAAGAGTATTTTTCATAGTATAAAGTAAATGGAATCTGCGGTTAAAATAAATAAAAAAGGCTCCAAACGGAGCCTTTATATAAAATATATTTTAGAAAAGATTAACCTATGGCTACTCTTTTAAATTCAACAACTGTCATACCTTTATTTACACTGTCAAGATATTGTAAAATTGTTACTTTATTGTCTTTAACAAAAGCCTGACTTAACAAAGTGTTTTCCTTGAAGAATTTGTTCAATTTACCTTGAGCAATTTTCTCTAACATTTCTTCAGGTTTTCCTTCCTGACGAGCAGTTTCTTTACCTATTTCAATCTCCTTTTCGATAACTGAAGAATCAACTCCTTCTTTATCCAAAGCAACAGGGTTCATTGCAGCAATTTGCATCGCAACATCACGTCCGGCCGCATCAGCGTCAGATGAACCAACATTTTTCAATGCTACCAATACACCTAATTTACTTCCCGCATGTACATAAGAAACAACTTTTTCACCTGAGATAGTCTCGTAGTCACTGATTTCCAGTTTTTCACCTATTTTACCAATAAGTTCTACTAGCTTTTCCTGAACAGTTAAGCCGTCCATTGGCATTGCTTTTAAAGCTTCGATATCAGCAGGTTTTTGCTCAGCTACCATATCAATGATAGTATTTCCCATTTTCTGGAAATCTTCATTTTTAGCAACGAAATCAGTTTCACAAGTAAGAGAAACTAAATATGCTTCAGTTTGCTCAGCATTAGTTTTGATAAAAACAGTTCCTTCAGTTGTTTCTCTGTCAGCTCTTTTTTCAGATAATTTCTGACCTTTTTTTCTAAGGTTCTCAATAGCTTTGTCGAAGTCACCACCGGCTTCAGTAAGTGCCTTTTTACAGTCCATCATTCCGGCACCTGTCATTTCTCTAAGCTTTTTTACTTCTTGCGCTGTAATAGCCATGATTGATTAATTTAATGGTTAAATATTTTAGTTAAATACTCTTGCAGAGGTTGTGTGTAAAAAAAAATTGAACATCGAAGCGAGTCCAATGTTCAATTTTGATTTTATTCAATATTAATAAATTTGAGATGATTATTCAGCTGATGTTTTTGACT
>JBEPWY010000463.1:0-2626 GCA_041642185.1 Marivirga sp. | reverse complement strand
CCCACAATTGCCATTATTTCAACAATGTTGTTATTTACTTTGTAGTATATACTATCCGACCCACATACACATCGTCTATATCCTTCTTTTACATAATCACCAGATTCAAAAGAAAATGGTCGCTCCGAAATAATTGCAAAATATTCAAATAGAGAGTTAAAGTATTTATCAGCTTGATCCATACCAAATTGTTCAACTCCATAATGATTAATTCGTATCAAATCTTTCTTAGCTTCATTACTTATTCGGTATTTAACCATTAAGTAAAGACTTAGATTGGCTTAAAATATTTTCTTTGCCGTCATCGGTGAATCCACTTTTTTCAGCTCTATTTAATTTAGCTCTTAGCCAATCAATTTGCACTTGTTGCTTTCTAGCTTGCCTGATTAAGTCATTCACCAATTCGCTTTTGCTTGAATATTCCTCATTATCTACCTGAGTTTTCAGCCAGTCATCATTAGGTTTAGTAAATGATATGCTTTGTCTTGCCATATGAATTATATCTGATGTAAATGTACACCATAAACGCATCATTAACAAGTTATATTCTTTAAAAAACTGTTAAATGAATTAAAAAAAAAGAACCTATCCCACAAAAGTAAAATAGACTCTTTTACAGTAATTATTAAATCTTATAATGTCCCTTTAGTGCTGGGTAAATCCTGCAGACGGCTTTCATCCCTGCTGACTGCCATTTTTATGGCCCTAGCCCAGGCTTTGAAGATAGATTCAATTTTATGATGTTCATTATCACCAGTTACCTGGATATCCAAATTACACTGTGCCCCATCAGTAAAAGATTTGAAAAAATGAAAGAACATTTCAGTTGGCATATCCCCTACTTTTTCTCTATTAAAATCGGCTTTCCAGTTGATCCACGGCCTACCACCAAAATCAATTCCCACTTGCGCCAAAGCATCGTCCATAGGTAGTAAAAATCCATAGCGATAAATGCCCTTTTTATTTCCTAAAGCCTGTTTAAAAGCTTCACCCAATGCAATAGCCGTATCTTCAATGGTGTGGTGTTCATCCACCTCCAAATCGCCTTTCACATCAATCTTTAGGTCTAATCCACCGTGTTTGCCTAACTGATCGAGCATATGGTCAAAGAATTTGAGGCCTGTATTCATTTCTGCTTTACCTGAACCATCAAGGTTTAACGCAATAGAAATATCAGTTTCATTAGTTTTTCTGTTAATAGCAGCTTTACGGTTTGGAAGCACCAAAAAATGAGCAATTTCTTTCCAGTCTTTTGTACTGAAAGTTGCCTCTTCAAATTCATCGCCCATATAGATAGATTGCGCACCCAAATTTTTAGCAAGGGCCACATCTGTTTTTCTATCACCAATCACATAGCTATTTGCTAAATCATACTCACCGGTCAAATATTTTGTTAGCAAACCGGTTTGCGGTTTTCGGGTAGGCTTATTTTCTTCCTCAAAGCTTTTATCAATCAGTATTTCATCAAATACAATCCCTTCGTTTTCCAGTTGTTGCATCATTTTATTATGTGCAGGCCAGAAAGTATCTTCTGGAAAAGAGTCAGTACCCAATCCGTCCTGATTAGTGACCATTACTAATTCGTAATCGGTATTTTGTACAATTTTCTGCATGGATGAGAGTGCAAAGGGCAGAAACTCCAGCTTTTCCAATGAGTCTATCTGAAAATCTGTTGGCGGCTCATTAATAAGCGTGCCATCTCTATCTATAAATAATACTTTTTTCTTCATTCTTATAAAATCAAGTCCAAAATTAGGAATTTGCTACTTCATCTGCATAAAAAACCAATTTTTTTATGCCGTTAACAGATAAAAAAGATGTTTTTGATAAGTTTTGTTAAAAACGTTTCCATTTAAGAAGCTTCCACCTATATTTGCAGGGTTTTGAAAAAATAATAGAAATATGAGCAATATTATATGGATTGTGCCCATTCTGGGTATCGTCGGCCTGATCATCATGGCCATTAAGTCGTCATGGGTCAGTAAACAAGATTCCGGTGATGAGCGAATGAACGAATTGGCAGGCTATATAGCCAAAGGTGCCATGGCATTTCTAAGGGCCGAGTGGAAAGTAATGTTTTACTTTGTACTGATTGCCGGTATTTTATTAGCCTACTCAGGCACATTGGTAGAAACTTCTTCTCCTGTAATAGCCATATCCTTTGTAATAGGTGCTGTTTTCTCTGCATTCGCGGGCTGGATAGGAATGAATATTGCCACTAAAGCAAATGTTCGTACCACACAAGCTGCTAAAACAAGTTTGGCCAAAGCTCTTAAAGTATCTTTTTCAGGTGGTACTGTAATGGGACTAGGTGTAGCCGGACTAGCGGTTTTTGGAATTGGTATATTATTTATCTTTTTCTATCAATATTATGTAATCAATACAGGTGGCGATGTGAATGGCCCTGAAATGATTACTGCTTTGGAAGTATTGGCCGGTTTCTCTCTTGGAGCTGAGTCTATTGCCCTTTTTGCCCGTGTAGGTGGTGGTATTTATACCAAAGCAGCCGATGTGGGAGCCGATTTAGTAGGTAAAGTGGAAGCAGGTATTCCCGAGGATGATCCAAGAAACCCTGCTACTATTGCAGATAACGTAGGTGATAACGTAGGTGATGTGGCCGGAATGG
>JBEPWY010000462.1:0-2630 GCA_041642185.1 Marivirga sp. | reverse complement strand
GGTTTATTTGTAATTGCGGTGTCTTAATTAAAAGACCCTAGACAGAAGATTTGAGATTAAAATTGGCTATACATTAAATCACATATACCTACCTCCACAGTTACAGTTCCAGGTACAGATCCACTCTTTATTTGGTTAATTCTTTCAAATCCTTTTCAGAAACATTGAGCAATCCCACTTTAGCTAAGCGCTTAGTAAGTTCTCTCCAGTTGGCGTCTTCATCATAAATGGCTTGCAACATAGCGGCAGCTTTATCAATTTTACCATCATTAGCTAAAGTAATAGCAGTCCAATACTGCATTTCAAGATTGGCAGGAAACATTTCCATGGCTTTATTATACTCTTCCATTGCCTGCTGCATTTCATTTTTTTCTACATGATAATCGCCCTGGTTCATATGTTCATAGGCACGGTAAACGGTAAGTAACCGATCTAATTCCTTCACCGGATTTGCATTATCATCTACTCTTAAATCCAATAACCTATCATTCCAGGGTTCCTCAGTAGATTCTGCCGCTACAATTAATAATGCCGCAGATTGCTTTCCCCGAATATCACCTTTCTCATTTTGCGCTGCTTTTAATACCTCCACCATTCTTTCGGCTAAGGGTAATTTTTCATTTTCCTTCCATGCTTTTTCCATGGCAGGAACTACTTTATCATTCAGCATCATATTGGCCTGAACAGAGAAGTTTTCTCCATTAGCATGTCCGGCTTCATCTATACATTTTTTACCTGTATGTGTAGCTACTCGTCCTTTAGTATCTAAAATTGCTACTTGTCGAAATTCCTTTCCCTCATCATCACTTAATAAAATATCCATTGCTTCCTGCGGAGATTTACCTTCTTTTAATAGAGCGAGCCCACGTAAACCAAATGATTTATTAGTAAAAGACTGGGTAGCTACCACTCCTACTCCGGCTTCTCCCCAGGATACGGCTGTTCCCACACTAAACCAATGGCTTTGTACTGCAACGGCCATCTCTCCTGTGTTCGCATCACGCGCTACAATGGAATAGGTATGTGCCAAAGGATCGGATGGCTTTTGGTTTTGAGCTGAAATTTGAAATGATGTTACTATAATTACAAGTAAGATTGAGATGCGAAGCATAGCTGTTTATTTTATAGAAAGTTAATCTAATATACAGATTTTTAATAGGAAGTCAATTACTTACTAAAAAGTCGATCTGAAAAAGAATCCTTTGCTAATAATTAGTCATTTAGATATAAAATTAGACCAGTTATAAAAAAGCAGTTGATGTTAAAAACTACCTTCTTTTGATTATTCTACTAATTTCCTCTGTCAATATAGGCAATACATCAGATCTAAACCAGCGGTTCTTGGCTTGCCAGATGTTATTTCTGGGAGAAGGGTGTGGCAAAGGAAAATAGTTGGGAAGGTAATCTTCAAAATTTTGAACTGTTGCTGTCAGATTGGCCTTAGCCTTTTTTCCCAAATAATATTTTTGTGCATATTGGCCTGCAAGTATTACCAGTTCTACCTTTGGCATTTGTTGTATTAATTGCTGATGCCATAAAGGAGCGCATTCTTTTCGTGGAGCCAAATCACCGTTTTTGCCTGTGCCGGGATAGCAAAAACCCATTGGAACAAGAGAGATAAGATCAGTATTGTAAAAAACAGCTTTATCAATACCCATCCAACTCCTCAGATTATCTCCGCTTTTATCGTTCCAGGGAATTCCCGTTTCATGTACCAAGCGGCCTGGAGCCTGGCCCACTACGATTATTTTTGATTTACTGCCGGCAGTCATTACCGGGTTTGCGCCGGCCGAAAGATGGTTTTCACATAGATTACAGCCTTTGATCTGCCGTAAAAGTGTTTCCATGCTGTTTTGCATAAAAAGATTGATGCTTTAGGTAGAAATTTAACAACTAAACTATGGAAAACAATTCCTATTAACATTGAAAAGTTCATTATCGTATTTACAAAATTTGGATCAATGATTCTCTTTTTGCGTATTTAATAAATCCATGCAAAAATTTAAGTACTAAAGTTTCAATGAAACATCTTTAGTCCGTAAAAGTAATTTATATGCTGAATTCTAAAATTCCTGAAGGTGCAATACATGAAAAATGGGCCAAATACAAGGCTAAAAGTCGGCTTATAAATCCTGCCAACAGATCGAAATACAAGGTTATTGTGGTAGGGACAGGCCTTGCGGGATCAGCATCTGCCGCCAGTTTATCTGAACTGGGCTTCCAGGTAGAAGTGTTTACTTTCCATGACTCTCCCCGAAGAGCACATTCTGTAGCGGCTCAAGGTGGGGTAAATGCTTCTAAAAATTATAAAAATGACGGTGACAGTGTTTGGCGAATGTTCTACGATACCGTGAAAGGCGGTGATTTTAGATCGCGCGAAGCCAATGTGTACAGGCTAGCAGAATGTTCCATGTCACTTATTGACCAGGCAGTAGCACAGGGCGTTCCATTTGCCCGAGAATACAGTGGTTATTTAAGCAACAGGTCATTTGGGGGAGTGCAGGTAAGCAGGACTTTTTATGCAAGGGGCCAAACAGGGCACCAGCTTTTGCAGGGAGCCTATCAAGCACTTATGAAACAATCCGGTAGTAATAATTTTAAACTTCACACGAGGCATGAAATGCTTGAAG
>JBEPWY010000461.1:0-2684 GCA_041642185.1 Marivirga sp. | reverse complement strand
ACTTGTGCCGCCTTAGCGGTATGGAATTCGCTACAAATTTTATTCACCCTTGGTTGGTATGTTAAGATGCCTAAAATTTATGCTCATTTCATGAGTATCATTTTGTTGTTCTTAATCATTATTCAAAAAACAATACCTGAAAGTAGCTAGCTCAATGAAGATGTGAAATAGAGAATTACCCTACTTATTAGTAGGTCGAGCAAACAAGGTCTCTTAATTATAATTTGGTATTATTAGCATTTAAAGTGATATTTTGTCTATTAATAATTGAAAAGCTATAAATTGAGTTGAAAGGATATAGAATACTCACTGAAAAGGCTTTTCTTTATATTTTATTGAATATTTATTCTATATAAAAAAATCTGATTTATGAAGATTGGTATTATTGATGATGAAATACATTGTATTGAAAGCCTTATAATGAGTTTACAAAAACTCGATCCTTCTATTGAAGTAGCTTTTAAGGCTTCAAGGGTTGATGATGCGCTGGATGTAATCCGAAGGGTGGATATTGATCTTTTATTTTTGGATGTGGAGATGCCTCGGCTTAATGGCTTTGAGCTTTTAGATCAACTGGAAAATATTGATTTCGAGGTAGTTTTTACTACAGCTTATAGCCAGTATGCTTTAAAAGCATTCAAGTACAAAGCCTTCGATTATTTGATGAAACCGGTAGGAGAAGAAGATTTACAACTATTGCTCAAAAAATTTCAAAGTAAAAAACCTACCCCTTCTTCAGAACCTGAACATGATCTTCCTCACTTTATTGATCTGTTGAAAAAAGATAAAATTATAAGTGCTAAAATTGCTGTTCCAGTAAGTGATGGGATAGAATTTATTAAAGTAGAAGATATTATTTACGCTCAGAGCCAAAATAATTACAGTTTACTTTTTTTATCGGATGGAGAGAAATTATTGTTCAGCAAGACTTTAAAAGATGTTGAAAATACATTGAAAAAATACTACTTCATAAGAATCCATCAATCGTACCTGATAAACCCAAATTACATGAAGAAGTATTTAAAGAATGATGGAGGAAGTGTACAAATGGAGAGTGGCCAGGCCTTGCCCATCAGTCAGAGTAAAAAAGAAAGTGTTATATCCTTATTTGAAGCAATAGCGAGAAATAAATCTATATAACAGGCAGAAATGCTGTTCCGTGAATTATATAGAAAAGCTATTTATTCATTCTAATCTATATTTTTTCCAAAGCCCATCTTTTGCCAGAAATTTTTATCGTCAGTTTCAATATTACCTTGTTCAATAGCAGCAGGTGGTGAAGCTCCCAGAGTTGATTTAAATCCTGACACTACGCTGGCAGACCAATAATTAAACATAGATTTTCTGGTATCGCGTTTAAAATCAATTTTACCCACCCTAAATTTCCCATTGGTTCTAGGGTTGTTTTGAGCCAAAGCAATATTAGCAAAAAATGAAAGTGCATTATCCTGAAAGTTATTCACTTTCTCCTTTGTGTCAATATCCACTTTCAACCCAGTATATTTAAAGCGCATTTCACCAGATGATTGCACTCTTGTGCCACCAAAGTTAAAATAAACGACATCAGCAGTACCACTTCTAATTTGTACAGGATAAATGTCATCTAAAAATTCATTAAAAGCATTTAACTCCATAGCTTTTAATGATCCTCTGGCTGTAAAATCACCATTTTTTGTCTGAAGCCCATAAATAATTTCTGCTTTGAGAAGGCCTTGTCCAAACATTTTGGCGCTAGCATTAATTTCCAAAGAGGCATCCAGGTTGGCTACACTGTCAGCTATATTCGTAATGTATTTTATTTTGCCATTAAGTTCTGTAAAATATAATTTACCCATTTCCTGATTTCCTTCTGTTTTTTCAAAGTACTCCAGGTACATATCTTCCACATTAACTATTCTTACAAATATGGGCAATTCCATCTCTTCAATTTTATCGACGAAAATAGGTACAAATTTATCATCGGGCAGTATATAGTTTTTATCTCTTTTTACAGTTAATTTGGGTTGATAAACCGTAATTTCTTCTGTGATAAATTTCTTTTCCAAGTCAAATTTAATACCTGTTATATTTAAACTATCCGTTTCAAAAGTAATATGATTCGCTAAAGTTTCTTTTAGTTCAGCAAACTTGGCCCAGTCGTAAATAGGTTGAAATAATATATCCTTTACATTTAATTCCCCGGATAATGGGTAAAAATGCATCTGTGCAATTTTTAATCGGTGAAATCCGTCGGATAAAAAATAATCGGTTGAATCCAAAGAAAGAATGAGTTCTGCCACTCCTCCTTCCAAAGGTTCAAATTTTTTATCGCTATTATAAAAAATATCCTTAACAGATAATTCATATTGAGTAAATAATTGTCCTTTTTGATCAGTTTTCTGCTCATAAAAGCTCATTTCACTATTGATAAATTGAATATCCTTTATTAATAACTTCATTTTAGTAGCCTCTTTAGAGGTACCTGTTTTTCGAGGTTTTAGCTTTTCAAAATCAAATGGCAGATTGGATATAACACGATCAAAATTAATAGTTTTTATTTTGATGGTATCATCTGTTAGAAAATCTTTGTAGCTGCCCCAATGGGCCGATAATTTGTTGATATTTAAACTAGCTAATGTATCCTTGCCATTTTCTTCATAAATCAAAAGAGAAATTTCTGACAGGCTAGCAGTTTTATTGAAGAA
>JBEPWY010000460.1:0-2687 GCA_041642185.1 Marivirga sp. | reverse complement strand
CATTCTTTCCTATAATCATCCTTTTTTATTATACCCTGCATTTTATTCCACTCCTCATCCAAAGGTTTCAAAAATAAATGTTGTCGAAAATCAATTTCTCTTCTCATATACAACTTATACAGAACCTCTTTGGCGGACCACATTTTACTAAAATGTATCAAACGGTCGTCACAAAGTATCAATTCTTGCGGATTTACTATCCTGGGAGCTACTTTCCGCATCTTTTCATGAGGCTTCTCTATATCTATACCAACATCTATGCCATAAGCTATAATTACTACTACATAGTCGGCAGTATGCGATAAAGAAATATTGTATTCAGAATCAGGTATAACAGGCTTTCCAAATTCATTTCTGTAAACAGGCCGATAGGGCAATCCTAAATCATGAAATGCCTGAAAGCACAACATTCGTCCTACTAAGAACTCCAGGGCCTTGGCCGGATGATGTATTTCATGATAAATAATTTGATCTTCAGAACTAAATTGTACCTTTCTTTCAAGAAATTCAATATCTTCAGTGATTTTCCAAATCGCTAAATGAATATTTTCGTTGACTTCTATTATGTTTATAAGTGGCATCCTTTAAATTTACGTCATGCCTAAAATTAATGTAGAAAAAATTCAAACCCTAACAGGACACAAAGATTGCTTATATACTTTAGAAGTAGGAGCCGATAGCCAACATTTCTTCTCCGCTGGTGGAGATGGTATAATCGCTTATTGGGATCTTGAAAATGCTGAATTAGGCACTATGGTGGCTAAAGTAGAAAATTCCGTTTATGCACTTCACTACCTACCTGAAAAACATCAGCTGATTGTAGGCCATAATTATGAAGGAATCCATTTAATCGATGTAGCTGCTAAAAAGGAGTTAAAATCTGCAAAAATTACAGATAGCGCTATTTTTGATATAAAAACAGTGGAAGATGTTATTGTTACAGCCTGTGCCGATGGTCAAATTATTCTTTCGGATATAAATGACCTTAGCACAATCAGAAAAATTAAATTAAGTGAAAAAAGCGCGCGTACCATTGCCTTACATCCTGATAAAAAAGAAATGGCTATAGGAATGAGCGATAATAGCATAAAAATATTGAGTACAGAAAACTGGCAGATAAAAAAGAAATTAAATTCTCATAAAAATTCTGTGTTTACTTTGCAGTACAGTGCTGATGGAAATTTATTACTAAGTGCAGGTCGTGATGCCCACCTGAAAATATGGGATGTTTTAAATGATTATAAACTTAACGAATCTATTGCTGCACATATGTATGCCATTAACAATATCAATTATAGTGCCGATGGGTTACATTTTGCTACCTGCAGTATGGATAAAAGCATTAAAATATGGGATGCAAAAACTTTCCGATTGATAAAAGTGATAGATAAAGCAAGACATGCCGGTCATGCCACTTCTGTAAATAAGCTATTATGGACTGACTATAAAAACCAATTAATTAGTGCCAGTGATGACAGAAGCATATCAATTTGGAATATTCAAATCGATTAATAAATTTATACCTTTATATTTACTAACTTGAAAAAGTAAAAGTTTTTTCTTACTATAAATAGACAAAAGCAGGTCTTGGTCGTTCTATTAAAAAATACTGAATAAAAACAATGAAAATTACCCCTTTAGAAATACGACAGAAAGAATTTGAAAAAGGATTCAGAGGATATGATAAAGACGAAGTAAGTGCCTTCCTTACCTCGCTATCCCAGGAATGGGAAAGGGTAATGGACACGCAAAAGGAGCTTCGCATGAAGCTGGAAACAGCTGAGAAGGAAGTAGAAAAATTACGTCAGGTAGAAAGTTCTCTTTATAAAACACTTAAAACTGCGGAAGATACCGGTGCCAATGTCATCAGTCAGGCCAACAGAACTGCTGAATTGCACATTAAGGAAACCCAGATGAAAGCCGATTCTATTCTGAATGATGCAGAAAACAAAGCCCATTCAATGATAGAAGATGCCACCCATAAGGCCCAAAACATTATGGAAGAGATGGAAGAAGAGATTAAAGAAGTAGCTGATGGGTTTAAAGTGTTGGAAAACCATAGAGATAATATGGTGGAAGAGCTGAAGAATTTAGGCACAAGTTTACATGATAAGGTGAAAAAAGTAGAAGATCGTTTACAACATGTTGATGTTGAGATTCATCTGAAAAGAGCCAGAAAGGCAGTAAAGAAAATACAAAATATTGATAATGAGGTGGAAGGATCTACCCGTAAAAATCAGGAAAGCAACCGTCCTAAAAAGGAAATGAGTGATGACGGCCGACAAAAAGAACAGCTCCAAGAACAGACGAAAGAAAATAAACCCTCAAACGATAAAGGAGAAGACACTTCTTTCTTTGACGATATTACATAATTTTTAATGAAGGGAAAAGTAGCATTAACCGGAATGGCCTTCTATGGCTATCACGGATATTATACCGAAGAAAATAAGCTGGGCAACCATTATACAGTTGACTTAATAGTTGAAACTGAGTTAACAACCATGGATGATGAGTTGGAAAGTACCATCAACTATGAAAACCTCTACAACAGCACTAAAGACGTAATGCTTGAGCCACTTAAGTTGTTGGAGTCATTAGCCTACAAAATAGGAAAGAAAGTGCTTAGAGAAAATAAAGAAGCTTTAAAGGTTATAGTAAAAGTAATCAAGCACCAACCCCCTATCGGT
>JBEPWY010000459.1:0-2695 GCA_041642185.1 Marivirga sp. | reverse complement strand
TTTTAAAACTGCTTGAGGACTTCACCTTTCTAAAAAATTATTTAAATCAAAGTTGTTATTTGGGTTTGAAAGATTTTGAAACCCATTTTGCTATCTATCCTGAAAATACTTTTTACAAAAGACATGTGGACAGGTTTCAACAGAATGCACATAGGGTGTTGTCTTTTGTTCTCTATCTGAATATAGATTGGCAACTAGGCGATGGTGGTGAATTGGCTCTTTATTTAGAGAACAATGAAAAAATTGTTCAACCACTTGCCGGTAGGTTGCTATTATTCAGAAGCGAACTTGAGCATGAGGTATTATTGGCGCATAAAACACGCTATAGCGTTACAGGCTGGATGCTCGATAAAGACATGAGTTTAACCTTTTTGCCTTAAACTTGCGCTATATCATCTTGGAATTGCATAAATAGCTTCCTGTCTTCCGTCAATATAATAAATTTTCTCTCCATCGAAGAAAGCTTCTTCCTCCAACATAATACGGATTTCTTTTTGCCATTCATTGATATATACTGCAGCATTTAATTCAATGGAATAAGCTGTATTAGGATAGAGAGGGTAATCTCCTCCTCCAGGCACGCCTTCCTGTTGGTCCCACATACCTATAGTAGGACCTGCAGCATGACCGTGAAAACCAATCGGGTGAGTATATATTGTTGGCTTTAAGCCTTCTTCTTTCGCTGTTTTTAAAGCTGATCTCAGCATTTCATTCCCTGTTCGGCCAGTTTTAAACTGATTAGTTAAATGATCCTGCACTTGTTTACCTTTTTCAAAGGCTTCAACTAAATAGACTGGAACTCTATCTTCATCAGGTTTTAGCACATAAGCATGTTGTTGGGTGTCGGTATTAAGGCCTAAATAGGTAATACCAAAATCTACATGCAGCAAATCACCAGGGAAAATGGTTTGTAAGTCGGGCCTTTTGCTAAAGCTTCTTAAATGATCGAAATTTTCAGGGTCGGCTCTTTGAATATCAACTGTAGGATGAAACCATGTTTTTAAGCCCAAACGATTGATTTCCTGTCTGTACCACCAAACCAGGTCGTCAGTGGTGGTATGGCCCGGCACTATGGCTTCAGTAGAAAATCCTCGTGCTATTATCTGATGTGCTAACCTGCAAAGATGCTCGTATAGACGCTGCTCAGAGGCCGAACGAGTTTCCAGCCATCCTACCGCTAATTTTTCTGCTGAAACAACAGACATTTTAAACTTTTCCGGTAGATTTTGCATAAACAGTTCATATTCGGTTTTATTGATTCCATCTGCCAAGCCAAAGGTTTCTGAGTAGTTCAATCCTATTTTATCAGGGTTCTTTTCCTCAATAATTTCCATTAAGCGCTTCCATTGATCAGGCTGCATTTCAGCATTCCATGTTTTTTTAAAGACTTCGCCTACATCATATTTTGCAACAGCCAACGCTTCTAATGGTTGATCAGGATTCTCCTGATAAATCACTAAAATGGTTCTTCTTCTGGCAGAAATCCACGTAGAAGGTAACATTGTTTTTATTATGGGGTCTTCATTGTATTCACGCGAAATTATTACCCACATATCTATACCCGTTCTTTCCATAATTTCGGGTAAAACAGTTTTCATTCGCTCTTTAAGTATAGAGTCCTGGATAGCCGCTCTTTCATTAAGAGGTAAAATTTGATCGTACTGACCAACAGCAAAGAATGAAGAAAAAAGAAGAGATATAATTAAAAAGCTGTTTTTATAACAATTCATACTTTAATGGGATACTTTTAATTAAGGAAAAGTTTACAAAACAGCTACTACTCGCTATAATCGGTAAGAACTGTATAGCTGACTAATTTTCCTTTTTTATCGTAAGATTCTGTCCGTACAGAACCCACTTTTTCAGCAATGTACTCAACGCTTTTAGTTTCATGTTTTATGCCCATAGCATCCATCTTTAAAATAGAATTTATTTTATATGCATTATAGGTTCCTGCAGGTACTGTAATATTTTCCTGATCCATTACTTTTCTGTCAGTCATGAGTACTTTAAATTCCATCGTCATGGGACCTAAGACAGTCATAGTCATAGACCCATCTTCTAAATATTGCCCTACACTAAGAGATTGAGGAATTTGAAGGTCTTCAAATTCCATTTCGACTTCCATATCTTTAAAGGATTCTGTCATGTTTTCAGGCATATATTGAGCCATATCCAGTTTTATTACCCCATCCTCACATATAAACTCAATTTCATCTTCCATCACTACTTTGTCTTTTTTATCAAAAGAAACAAATTTAATTTTGGCTGTCAACATATTACCTGATTCTTCAACCGAAAGGATTTCGTGAGTTTGTTTGCCTTGGTATTTATCGTTGGCATTATAATTTGCTATGGTCCAATTTTTACCTTCTTTAAGCAAAAAATACGGGTTACAATTGGACTGACCGTAGTTAATAAAAGGTGCTAAGATGAGAAGGCTGGATAAAATAATTTTAATAAAAACTTTCATTATACTTTTTTTTAGTTCTCAACTAATGTAATAATATTTTTAGACTTTAACATCTTAAGACTCTCTTAAGTATAAAAAAGTTTTATCGGCAGGTGTAAATAGTGTTAGTTAGGAAGCTTGAGTTTGAATAGGAAATCAATCACAGTCAGCTAGTATGTGATTTTAATTTCCTAATAAGTTTTATTTTTAATAGTTAATTGATAGTCATAAAAAAAGGAGAGG
>JBEPWY010000458.1:0-2700 GCA_041642185.1 Marivirga sp. | reverse complement strand
CTCCGTAAGGGCCGGCGCCAAATCTGAATGAGGAACTGCTTTTACCGGTATGGATCATAGGTACCAGATTGAAATTTAAATAGGTGATATTAAGCTTGCTTCTTGTAGGGCTTATATCAGTTGCTAAATCATTCGTATTAACAAATAGTACCTCTTCTGATCCTTTCACAATTTTATATTGGTTTTCGGCCATGGCGAAATTGTACCATTGAAGCCCAAATTGAAAGTTCAATTTGAAATAGGAGCTGAATGATAATTTATGAACCGAATTGGCACCATAAGTCCATGAAGTGATAGGGTCAACACTATATACTTCATTAGTATTGTCAGGAAACTGATTATCCTTATTGAGATAGTTATTAAGTCCTATCAAAAACTCAAACTCATGCTCATATCGATTTTTATTCGATTTAGAATCTTTATTGATTTTAGATTCTTTATTAAAGGCAGTATCAAATCCTTCTTCAACCTTCTTTTCCCATGATTTGGATTCCTTTTCAATGTGCTCTTCAATTTCTCTTTCTATTTCCTCATCGGATTTCTCTGATAAAGATTTGGGTTTATTCTGGAAAACTTTTCCAATCTGAAATGGCACACTGGCATTTTCTGAATAGTCTCTTATAAAGCCAATGCCTGATTCGGGAATGTCCGTTACAGTGATTACTCCTGAAAAGCCATCGTTGCAATCTACCTTCATTTTAAGGGCCTCAATTGTGCCGTTAATAATTTGGAGTTTTTCATAGGTGATATCAATTCCGTATTCTGCGGCCTCTTCTTTATATTTTTCCAGTTCTTCGCGACTGGTATTTTTAAAAATTCTCACACTATACACCTCAGTTTCTATTGTAGCCGAAATCACCCCAGCTTTTTTCACTGTTTTTAATGTATCAGATGTCCCGTTAAATGCTATGCCCGGTACACTTATCAGTGCCAAAGCAATTGTTAAAGCTATGTAGTTTATACTTTTCATTGTCTTTTTTTTATACTGATTAACTATTAATTACTTTTCTGTTTTGCCTGAAAGGCAGAAGCAAAAAGTTCATTTTTGGCAGATCTTAAGTCTGCTAAACTGATTTCACCGGCCAGTGATTTAAGTTTGTTTGCACTCTTATTAAGTGAATTTTTTGAGGATGTAGCTATGCGCTGATCATAGTACATTTCTACTATAATTTCACTATCTTTTTTAGCGGCAGGTAATCTTAAAGTTCCTGTCATTTCTAAATTAATGGCTATACTTGCTTCTTTAGCTGAGACTCTATCAAAAGTTGGAACTGATATTTGTTCATTTGCCTTTTCTTCTGAAGAGGTTTCCTTAGCTGAAGCATATATTTTTTCCTTATTCTCTGTTTTAACCAACCTTTTTGGTTTAGCCTCTTCTTTTTCTATTATTTGAGGCAGAGCAGGAAAACCTGATTGTTCAGAGAAATTATGTTCACTTTTTAGATCAATCTTAGTCTCTGCAACATTTACAGGCTCCTGTAATATATTATATCCTAATCCTAATGAGAACATGACTAAAATGCCTGCGCTTGCCGCCACCATCCAAAACTTAGGCTTATTTTTCTTCTTAGGTTTTATTTGCGACTTAATTTGCGCCCATGCCTGATCTGAAACCTCCAGGCTATGCCTGTCTAGTTTATTTTTAAATAATTGATCTATTTTATTTGATTCCATGACTCATCGATAAATTTTGCTCCATTTCAATTAGCTTGGTTTGCAAGTGTGCCCTTGCTCTGCTCAATTGAGATTTGGAAGTGTTTTCATTAATATTCAACTGCTCTGCTATCTCCTTATGAGAATAGCCTTCTATTGCGTACAGGTTAAAAACAGTCCTGTAGCCCACCGGTAATTCGCTTATCATTTGCATTAAATCTCCCACTTGTAAATGATCATCCAAGGCATCAAAATTCGGTAAATGATGGGCTTCTTCTATGTCAATGTTCAAAGCCATGCTTTTATGCTTTCTTAAATACATCAAAGATTCATTTACCATTATTCTGCGCATCCACCCTTCAAAATTACCTTCTCCACTATACTGGTCAATCCGCTCAAATATTTTGACAAATGCTGTAACCATTACTCCTTCTGCCTCTAATCTGTCCTTAATATAGCGGTTACAAACAGCCAACATTCTTCCTGAATACTTATCGAACAGCGCCTTTTGGTCACTGCCTTTCTGTTTAATGCATCCTGCTATCAAACTTTCTTCGCTTATGGATTTTCGGACAAACACTTTCATTTTTAATGGTTACATTAGGTAGATGCAAGCTGTTTCAAATTGGTTGCGTGAGTTGATTAAATTTCTTAATAAAAATTAGTTATTGCTTATAATGAGCTAATATCCAACTATTAATAAAGGTTTCAAACGAATAATTTTGATATCGGGCTAAATGCTCAATGTTTATTATTGTCAATAAAAGTAGTTTTACAGGATTGTAGCCCATTTTTTTTATTGAGGGTATATTTCACCGACCTAATCATGACGTTTACCGGTTTTTCGGGTTCAATAGCCTATTAGTTCCTTATAAAAAAAACTAAACAAGTATGTTTGTATCATTAAATTTAAATAATACAGACATGGGAAATAATAAAAGAAGTTTAAGCAACAATAATGTGACTGCAGGGCTGGTACTACTTTTGGTGGGTGTCTTTATGCTGCTCAAACGAATGGACGTCGTTGATATCAGCTGGTTATTGACA
>JBEPWY010000457.1:2087-2705 GCA_041642185.1 Marivirga sp. | reverse complement strand
CACTTCTTCTATTTTTTGACGTGTAGCTACCTGAAGTGTAACATCAATGACTATAGCCAAAATTCCAGACACTTCTCCTTTAGCTGAATGATGTGCCTGAAACACAAAATCCACATAAACAAATTCCTTTTTACCCTTTCGTGGAAATTTTACAGGTACAGCCTGAGCGGAATATGTTTTTCCTGTTTGATAAGCTTTATTCAATAATTTATCCAAACCTTTACCTGCTACCTCCGGAAGAGCATCAAAAATGGGTTTGTTTATCATTTCTTCAGGAGACCTGGCCCAAAGTTCAAACATTTTTTCATTAGCCAGCTCTACATTATAGTCAGGGCCTTTTAAAATACTCATTGCTACAGGTGCCTGCAAAATAGTTTCACGCAGCTTTTTTTCGCTTTCCTGAACTTTTGCGTTTGCCAAATTAAGATCAGTTACATCTTCCCCACTATTCATTACCCCATAAATATCCCCATTCGAATTATATAAGGGTGTAAAGCTATAGTTATAATGACCAATCTTTTTTTCGCCATTAACCATTATTTCTACCTGCTGATTTTTGGCATGAAAAGGCACCCCCGTTCTATAAACATTTTCTATTTGCTGAATTATATTTTGCTT
>JBEPWY010000457.1:0-2077 GCA_041642185.1 Marivirga sp. | reverse complement strand
GCGAATTCCGGCAAAACTTCTTTAACTGATTTTCCTACTATATCATTTTCTTTGCCCCACATATCAAGAATTGTTTTATTAACAAACTCAATAATTATTTCTTCCCCTACAAATACTCCAATAGGAAAAGGAGCATGCTGCACCATATTGCTAATCTGTTGTTCACTTTCAAACAATCGCTGCTCTACTTCCTTTTGCCTGCTAATATTTACACACGAACTTATTTGACCAACAAAATTACCTTCCTGATCATATCTTGGCAGCATATTTACCAGCAACCAGTTATATTTTCCGTTCTTATTCCGGATGCGGAATTCGGCTATTAATGGCTGCTGATTATTTTTAGCATTAGAATAAGCTATTCCAAAATCATTGCTATCATCAGGGTGAACTAAGTCAAACCAGCCGTTTTTAACCAGTTCAGTCATAGATCTGCCCGTAAGCTTTGTCCATGACTTATTAAAATAATTTATATACCCTGACTCATCACAGGTAGCAATAAATATATCGGTATTTTCCGCCATCTTCCTGAACCTTTCCTCACTTTCTTTTAACTTCAGGCTAGCCTTAACTTTTTCGGTTGTTTCTGTGCAAATTATTAATATTCCGTCTACTTTTCCTGATGCCCCAAGGACAGGATTAAGTCCAAATGTCCAGTATACATCAATAATTTTGCCATCACGGTAAATAGGTAGTATTTGATCTTCGTTCCAACTAGCTTCCCCTGTATCAAAAACTTTTTTCACTAAAGGATTCATAACATGCCAGATCTCCGCCCAGCTCTCATTAGCTTTCTTTCCTAATATATCAGGACGTTTTCCTTTTTTTCCTAAGCTCGGACGGTAAGCATTGTTATAAAATTGTATTAAATCCTCTCCCCATAACAAAACCATCGGGAATTTGGATGAAAGGAGTATAGAAAGAGTTGTACATAGGTTTTGAGGCCATTTATCAGGTGCGCCTAAGCTAGTGGTTGACCAATCATAATTTCTGGTTAGTTCCCCCATTTCTCCTCCTCTGGAAAGAAAATTCCAGTTTTTTTCATCTATTCCGGAAGAGTTTCTCATACTAAACTTCTCTTATTTCAATTGGTTTTCAATATTTTTATCCTGAATAAGCATGATAATTCTGCTACCAGCTCTTTAAAAGACATACTTTTAGTAATAAAATGATCCGCTCCCAAATCTCTGGTTAATTGAACGGTG
This sequence comes from Marivirga sp., assembly GCA_041642185.1. GTDB lineage: Bacteria > Bacteroidota > Bacteroidia > Cytophagales > Cyclobacteriaceae > Marivirga. Next base: position 872 of record JBEPWY010000457.1, on the reverse strand, counting down.
GCAAAATTTGATAAATGAGATATGATAATGATTGGTATCATTTTCAATCTATCATTTTGTTTTATTTCCAGTAGAAACTGTTCACCACTCATTCGGGGCATTTTCAGATCTAAAAAAATAAAATCAGGGGAATCATTCTCAGATTTCAGCTTTTTCAATGCTTCGTTAGCATCTTGTAATGCAAAACATTTAGCAGAATTTGACAATTCTGCCAAGGCGGAAAAGAAAATTTCCTGATCTTCCTTATCGTCATCAATTAAAAGTAGGCTTTGGTTTTTCATTTTTATTCGATAATTATAATGTTAAAAATATGTAAAAACGCCTAATTATAAAAATAGTACCCTCTAAAATAAAAAAATATATGTTTACACAGATAACATAGTACTTTTATTTCAAAAATCGTATATTAATGTTTATCTATATTGCCTTCTCAAACCATCCCCTATAACCCAACTAAGTTATTACAGTTCAGGCAGATGTAAAGTGCACTATAAAGTGCTGGCTTTTAGCTTATACCTTTTTCTCTCTGCGATTAAAGTGCTGATCACAATCAAAACAGTACCTATTACCACAGAAACATCCGCCATATTAAATATTCCTGTATGAAAAACTCCCCACTTCAGGTACATAAAATCCGTAACCGAACTATATAAAATTCTGTCATATATATTACCTATCCCTCCGCCAATAATAAAAGCAAAAGCCACAGTATTAAGTGGGGTAATATCTTTTTGTCTAATGATTGTTATAAACAAGAATAATAAAACCAATACCGGCATAATTTGAAGCAAAATGATTTTTAACACAGGAGATAAGTTTTCTCCTAGACTAAGAGCAGCCCCTGTATTTTCCACTTTAGTCAAAATAAAGTG
>JBEPWY010000456.1:0-2711 GCA_041642185.1 Marivirga sp. | reverse complement strand
GTAGCGCGAAGTCTGATGCAACCCAAGCGGCACATCAATTTCTGTAGTGGCCAATCTTTTAAAATGCGTGACAGACTCCTGTAACTTCCCATTTTCTTTCTTGAGCGGATAATCAATAGTACCCTCTTCCTGTATAAACCCTCTTATAATGGCTAAATATTCTTTTTTAATTAATTGCGAAGCAAATAATGCATTTAGCTGCCTTTCTGTATCCTGGTTTAAGGCAAAAAGCAATATCCCGGATGTCTTTCGGTCAATTCTGTGGGCAGGGTAAACCTTTTGCCCCAGCTGATCCCTTAGGATTTGTAAGGCAAATTCATCGGCATCATTGGCCATTTTTGTTCTGTGCACCAAAAGTCCGTGTGGTTTATTTACCGCGACTATAGAGTCATCCTGGTAAATAATTTCTAATGATTCTATCATTCTAAATTAAGGGTGGCGGAATATTTTCTCCACCAGTTCAAATCAAAACCTGTTTCATCCACTGAAAACCATTGCCCCTGAGGTGTGGTGATTAATGGAATATCTCTTGCTGCGGACAATTCAACTAATTGTTGAATGGGCTCATACCAGCTATGCAAAGCAAGGTCAAAAGTTCCCCAATGGATGGGGTAAAATTTATCACCCCTCATTTGCTGAAAGGCATTTATGGCTTCTTCCGGATTCATATGGATATCGTGCCATGCATCATTATAAGCTCCTACTGGCATAAAAACAATGTCAAAAGGACCATATTTCTCATCTATTGCTGCAAACTGATCGAAAATACCCGTATCTCCGGCAAAATAAATATTAGTATCACCCCATTCTATCACCCAGGAAGCCCATAATGTATTATTTCGGTTAAATAATCGTCCACTGAAATGTCTGGCGGGTGTAGCAGTTATTTTAATATCACCGCTTTGTTGAAAGCTGTCGTGCCAGCTAAATTCTTTAATCTTTTCCGGAGCAACTCCCCAATAAATAAGTGAAGCGGCTACACCTAAAGGCACATAAAAGAATTTGGTTTTGTGTTTTAAATTCACAATTGTCGCATAATCCAAATGATCATAATGGTCATGTGAAATGATCACTGCTTCCAATTCTGGTAAATTTTCTGTGGCAATAGGTGAGGGGTTGTACCTTTTCGGACCAAAAAAGGAAAATGGAGAAGCTCTTTTGCCTAGTATCGGATCTGTTAGTATATACTTTCCTTCTTTTTGGATTAATAACGCAGCATGCCCCAGCCAATTAATAAAAACCTGGCCAGAGGTATCGGCATCAATTTTTGATTTCCCTGTTTCTTCAAAAACATAGGCATTAGTAGGTTTTGATTCTGCTTTTCTATTCCAGTAATCTTTAATAATACCAGGTGTCTGGCTTAATTCGGCAGTGCTGGTAGGGACTACATTTTGAAATTGGCCGTCTTTATACAGTTCAGATTTCTGCATCCTGGCTTCATCAGGTGCCTTACCGATAGGGGTGTGGAAAAATTTCACCATATAAAATACTATAACAAAAAAGGCCAGCACGAAAAGCAGGCCTTTTAAAATTTTCTTAATTAACTTCATGCTAAATATAGAACCGGTTTTTCATAATGAATGTTTAAGCCAGCTGTTTTGCGTATAATTTAGCCCTTTGTGCCTGTATTTTATCATCTTCCATGTACTCATCATACGTTTTTAAACTGTCAATGATGCCATTCGGTGTCAGTTCCAATATTCTATTGGCCACAGTTTGTGTAAACTCATGATCATGAGATGTAAACATTACTGTTCCCGGGAAATCTTTTAAGCTATTATTAAATGCCTGAATGGATTCCAGATCCAAATGGTTGGTCGGTTCATCCAGCATCAGTACATTTCCACCAGCAAGCATCATTTTGGATACCATGCAACGTACTTTTTCTCCTCCTGAAAGTACATTTACTGATTTAAAGGTTTCTTCACCTGAGAAAAGCATTTTACCTAAAAAGCCTCTGATATAAACTTCGTCTTTTTCTGTAGAATAGTTTCTCAACCAATCGATCAGGTTTTCATTTGACTGAAAATATTCGTCATTATGATTGGGTAAATAAGCAGTGGTAATGGTTTGTCCGAATTTAAACTCACCTGAGTCTGCTTTCATATTACCGTTCATTATTTCATAAAAAGCTGTAGTGGCTAAACTATCTTTACTGATTACTGCTATTTTATCCCCCTTATTAACGAATAAATCGAGGTCTTTAATAAGTGATTTGCCTTCAACAGCCTTAGAAAGCTTTTCAATCTGTAAAATCTGATCTCCGGCTTCTCTATTTTGGTTAAATATAATAGCAGGATATTTTCTTGTAGAAGGTTTAATGTCTTCCACGCTGATTTTATCCAATAATTTCCTTCTACTGGTCGCTTGTTTCGATTTAGAGGCATTGGCGCTAAATCTGGCAATAAACTCCTGTAATTCCTTTTTCTTTTCTTCTGCTTTTTTGTTGGCAGAACTTTTCTGTGTTAAAGCTAACTGGCTCGACTGGTACCAGAAGCTATAGTTACCAGAATACATGCTGATGTTATTGAAATCAATATCCACAATATGGGTAGATACTGTATCTAAAAAGTGCCTATCGTGAGATACTACAATCACGGTGTTTTTAAATTCCAGAAGGAAATCTTCCAACCAGGCGATGGTATAAATATCCAAATCATTGGTAGGCTCATCAAGAATTAACACATCAGGATTGCCAAATAAAGCTTGTG
>JBEPWY010000455.1:0-2713 GCA_041642185.1 Marivirga sp. | reverse complement strand
TCCAATAATAACACGATTTTTTTCATAGGAAATATTGATCAAATGGAAGCCTATAACATCAGTGTTCTGGCACCAATTCAAATCACAGATTTTTGGCAAAGTAACACTCAAATGACAGTTTCTCATAAAAAATTCAGTACAGTAGCAGAAGGTATGCTTCAGTTAAATCAGGGTAAAACTTTCAATATGCGAAGTACTCATAGTTTTAATTTGCCAAATGAATTTAAGCTAGAACTATTAGCTGCCTACCAAAGCCCTGAGGTTTATGGATTATATAATATGGAAGCATATTGGTTTGCAGACATAAGTGTGAAAAAATCATTCTTGAATGACAAATTGGATGTGTCAGCTGCTTTTAATGATATTTTCAGAAGTTTGAGTTATAAAGGATCATCACTCGTAAACGAAAATGTTGCGAATGTTGAGCAGTATCAGTATCAGCAAGGCATCCGCTTGAACCTTCGATATAAATTTAGTTTAGGTGATAAATTTAAATCTAATCAGAAGAAGATAGATTTGGAGGAATTGCAAAGAGCGGGGGGAGGGTAATTGAATTTTCATGGTACTCCCTAATTAAGCCCGGGCCATTGGCTCGGTTTTTTTTGTGGTGTTATCTTTATATAAAGAACCCATTTCTCAAGGCTTCTCCAAACCAATTATTTACTCAAATTGGGCATATATTTCATTATGGAAATACAATTTCAAAGCAAAGAAGAAATTAGCAAACAGCAACGGAAGCTTTTCTCTAATTAGAGCCTGTTGAACATTTTCATGACTTTTTGGAGTTAAGTGAACATTTAAAAGACTTTCTCACTAAGTTTGAGGAGGATAAAAATCTGGAATAATAATTTTGAGGTTATAATTCACATAGATTAATAAAATCTGGAAAGAGAGTATTGACAGCTTTATTTAAATGTAGTGTATTACAATTATTGGTTCTTATGAAAGTAAAAAAAGAGCTGCAAGACCTAAAGATTTATTAGATATTCAACAGCTCAGGGAAATAAACAAAATGGATTAAATCATTCCTTTCTCAGGCATTACAAGCCATAAAATCAGATAAACCAGAATACCTGGAAAGCCAATACTTAAGATTGATATTATTACATAAAGTAATCGCACCTTTGCAGGGTCCCATCCCAAATATTCAGCTATTCCACCACAAACTCCCGCAATTATTTTGTCGTTTGATCTTTCAAGTCTTTTTTTCATAATTAGTGATTTTTTATAGCTATAATTCCAAAATCGGTGCCAAAGAGTAAAACACTCTTTCTAACTCTGCAAGTTAACACTCTTCAAATTACTGAACGTATACGTACGAATTATTTGCAAAAACGGACAATGAATTAAATGATTATATTTGCGGCTGAATAAAAAATTAATGACTGATAAAATAAAAAAACTAGTTTATAAAGGTATGAGAAGGCTGGTTTCAGCAGCTTATGCCTTCGGGTTCAGAAATGTAATTATTACAGGCTATTCCAAAATTAAAAATGATAAGCCTGCACTATTTGTTGCCAATCATCAAAGTACCTTTATGGATGGGATTTTAATGGGGATTACTGCCATTAAGGCAAACCCTTATATTTTGGTGCGTGCCGACATCTTTAAATCAAAATTAGCCAAGGTCTCACTGGACCTTATAAGATTATTGCCAATTTATAGAATGAGGGATGGAATAAACAATGTCTCTCAAAATGATATTGTTTTTGAACAATGTTTTCAGGTATTTGATAATAAAGGAGTAGTAGCCTTATTCCCAGAGGGTAATCATGCCATAGAACGAAGTTTAAGACCATTGCAAAAAGGAGCCGCCAGAATTGCCTTACTAGCTGAAGAAAGAAATGATTTTAATTTAGACTTATCCATCATCCCTGTAGGTCTTCATTATGAAAATCATGCAGAGCGATGGAACGATGTATACATTCACTATGGAAAACCCTTTTCTGCACTACCTTTTAAGGAATTGTACCAGGAAAACCCTCAGCAAGCATATAAGGAACTGACAGATAAAATCAGGGAAGGTTTAGAAAATGAAATGCTGGATATAAAATGGAAGGAAGAATATTCTTTTTTTGAAAAACTAAGACAGCTTATAAAACCTTATTCGCTGCAATTATCCTCCAATGCTAAATCAATAGTTCATGCGGAGAATGATCTATTGGAACGGATACGAATTAAACTGGTGAATGATAAGCCTGCCTTGAACGAAATAAAGAAAAAAGTATCTGATTTCTTTCAGCGGGCAAATGAGGTGGGGTTATCTTCTGATTTTCAGATTGTAAAACCAAATATGCTGAAATTAATACTACAAGGAATCAAACTATTAGCAGCTTTGCCTTTCTGGGCAATAGCTAAAGTAGCCAATGCAATTCCAGAATTTATTATAGAAAATAAAGTAATTAAAGGAGTAAAAGACCCTACCTGGCATATTTCATTAAGAGTAGGGATTTCCACCTTTCTTTATCCTATTTATTATGGTTTTTTATGGATCATTTTAAGTCTCTTCTTTGATTGGGTTATTGGAGGGATAATTGTTTTTTCGCTGCCTTTAATTTCTGTGATCTATTACGAAACAGAATATCTATTTAAAAAAGCTAGAAACCATTATCTGTTGATAAAAAATAAGGAGTTATTAAAAGAGGAAAAGAAGATTAAGGATGAAATGATGTCCTTATTATAAAGATCAATAGCAGAACCTTTATGCAGTAGT
>JBEPWY010000454.1:0-2731 GCA_041642185.1 Marivirga sp. | reverse complement strand
TTAACTTTAGGAGTAGTGGTGTTGATCAGGACATTCCTTAGCTTTTCCATACAACTTGAAATTGATGGAAAATTTCCCTGGCAGAAGAAGGTGGAATAAAATAAGTCTTTCTAATTTACTTCTTCTTGCTTATCTACTTTAGCAATTTTAAGCATAGCAAAATCTCAAACTCGGCATAATTCAATTGTTTAGATATTAAAACCACTCTTTATAAGTGTTTGATGGTGAAAAACACCAAAACGGGATGTAAATATTATTATTGGTGGAGGAGGTACAGGTTTAGGATTTTCACCATCAATTTAATATTAGTAAAAAATGTGAAAATGCTTTTAATAAGTGGATTTCATTCAATTTGAATGTCAGTCATTTTCATTAATTTAAACAAATCCCTGCTTTTTCCGATTAATATAATGGATTAGGTTAAATATGGTTATACATGTACCAGCGATGGTATAACAGCCAACATTAGATAAAATAAACAAAATTCTTCTGTTAATTTTTTATAATTATTATTACTTTCAATTCCTATGAATCAACCACAAGAGCGATACCAGTCGGTGAGGAAGCATACCGAAAAGCTTTGTCAGCCCCTGGTCAATGAAGACTATGGTGCCCAACCCATCTCGGATGTAAGTCCACCTAAATGGCATTTAGCACATTCTACCTGGTTTTTTGAAACATTTTTATTGAAAAAATATCTTCCGAATTATCGGGAATTTGATCCTAATTATAGCTACCTTTTTAATAGTTATTATGAGGCAGTAGGAGACAGGGTGTTGAAGCCCAATCGTGGTAATATGACCAGGCCAACAGTGGAGCAGGTTTACCATTATCGGGAATTTGTTGATAAGGCTATGACAGAATTGCTTTCCTCTGACTTAGAAGGTGAGCAATTAGCGGTTCTGGAGATAGGTCTGCAGCATGAGCAACAGCATCAGGAACTTCTGATTTACGACATCAAATATATTTTAGGGCATAATCCACTTTTTCCTGTTTATGATAAAGGTTTTGAGGAATATCACCCTGAGAACAACAAATTAGATTACATTTCTATTGAAAAAGGTAATTATAAAATTGGCCATGAGGGCGAAGGTTTTGCTTTTGACAATGAACGCATGCGTCATGAAGTGCATCTTGAAGGGGCTCAAATCAGCAATCGCTTAGTGACCAATGCAGAGTATGCAGAATTTATTGAAAGCGGTGCTTATGCCGATCATCAATACTGGCATAGCGATGCACGTGCCTGGTTGGAAGAAACCGGAATTAAATCGCCATTGTACTGGCACAAGATTGACGGTAGCTGGCATCATTATAGTCTTTCAGGTTTAAGAAAGATAGTAGAGAATGCTCCTGTAATGCACGTCAGCTTTTACGAAGCCTATGCTTTTGCCGAATGGAAGGGAATGCGCCTGCCAACTGAAGCTGAATGGGAAGTAGCAGCAGATCGATTAAATTGGGGGCAAAGGTGGGAATTTACAGGAAGTGCTTATTTGCCTTATCCGGGATATAAAAAACCACCTGGTGCCATAGGAGAGTATAATGGTAAATTTATGGTTAACCAAATGGTATTAAGAGGTGCTTCAGTGGCTACTCCGGAAAACCATTCACGAAAAACATATAGGAATTTTTTCCATCCGCATTTGCAATGGCAATTTAATGGAATCCGTTTAGCAAAAGATTTATGATAGATACAAAAAAAGTTAATCAGGCCGTTGCCGATGAGGTGATTAACGGATTAAGTAAAAAAAATAAGAGTTTGCCAAGCTGGCTGTTTTACGATGCGGAAGGGGATAAGCTTTTCCAACAGATAATGGCCATGCCGGAATACTATCTTACAGATAGCGAATACCAGATTTTTCAAAATAATAAGGCGGATATACTTTCTGCTTTTACCGAAAACTCTAAAGGCTTTAACTTAATAGAATTTGGTGCTGGTGATGGAATGAAAACTGAAGTTTTATTGAAGTATTTTACCTCACAAAAAGCAGATTTCACTTATAAACCAGTTGATATTTCCGGCTCTGTTCTAGATCAATTAACTGCCAGGATGAAACAATCTGTTCCGGAACTTTCTATTGAACCCTTGAATGAAGAATATTTCTCTGCTCTGGATGGTTTAAATACCGACAGGAAAAATCCTATGATTGTACTTTTTATGGGAGCCAATATCGGTAATTTTGAACTAGGCGAGGCTAAGGATTTTGTGAAGAAAATTGCAGCTTCACTCCGCCCGGAGGATCAATTAATGATCGGTTTCGATCTTAAAAAAAATCCTAATATGATTATTGAGGCTTATAATGATGCAGCAGGTATTACAACGGCTTTTAATATGAACTTGCTTACAAGACTCAATAGAGAATTGGATGCCGATTTTGAACTGCAAAATTTTATGCATTATCCATATTATGACCCTCAGACCGGAACCACCAAAAGTTTTCTGGTTTCAAAACAGGAGCAAAAAGTTAGCTTTGAGGCGATTAATGAATCATTTGATTTTAAAGCATGGGAACCCATTCATGTGGAATTTTCGCAGAAATTCGACGAAGAAATGATCGCAGACTTAGCGCAATATGCGGGTTTATCAGTAGAAAAATATTTCTATGACGATAAAAAATACTTTGCTGATGTGGTGTTGAAAAAGTTATAAAAGTTGCGATTTTTTTAATAAAGGTCAGGGTAATTTTATTATCCTGACCTGTTTGATTTAATGCTTTATAAGCTTTTCGAAACC
>JBEPWY010000453.1:0-2748 GCA_041642185.1 Marivirga sp. | reverse complement strand
CCCATTTACTAAAATGTATAGCCCAGGTTAATCATATAACCACCCACTCTTACATTGTCATCAGAACTTAATACAGGCTCATTGGTATAACTGATACGCCTTCCTTTGACACCAAGCTCTATAGTGAAATATTCATTAAAAAATCTGAATTGATACCCCACTCCAAAGCCAATGCTATATCCTTTTACAAAATCTCTATTAATGTAGGGAGATTGTCCATATTGAAGAAAAAGAAACAAAGCGTCAGTTTCCCTGAAAATGAATCCACGTAAATCCAGAATAATGGGGATTTGATTAAAGTCAGGTTTATAGGATCTGGAATATCCTGCACCAATCCCTACTGATAAATGTTCAGGGATAATGAAATAACTGGCAATCGCGTAAATATCTAGGATATTTCTACCCTTGATGTCATCATCAGCTTCAAAGCTGAAACTACCACTACTATTATCAATTTCTCCATTCCTACTTTTATTAAACCCTAAATAAGCATTTACAACAAAACCTCTTTTTTTAATTGTGTTTTCTTCTAAATCTTGAGCAAATAATTTATCCTGATTAAAAACTAAACTGGATAAAAATATTAAGATGGAAATTATACTTCTTTTTGACATTTGTAAATTTTATTTAATGAATAAACCGATTGAAACTGATAAACCATCAAGTTTCAAATAATTTTCTGATTGTGAATATCTTTCTTTTGAATGAGAGTATCTTTTAATAGCATAACTGGCACTAACAGTCGCACTCAACCTTTTAAAGAATTTCACTTTATGACCTAATCCAATGTTCATTAAGTAACCTCTTCTCATACCGTTAAGCCTGTAATAATTATTATTGGAAGGATCAACCAAATAAAACCCATTATCGGGATAAACTGGCCTGGCTCTTCCCATTTGAAAAAGTAAAAAAGGACTGTTTTCCTGAGGAAAAAGAAAATATCTTCCCTCTATAATAATAGGAATTGCATCTGCTGCAAAAGATGGATTATTGGATAATCCAAATCCTAATCCTACTGAAAATTTTCTCTGAATGTCGTACCAACCGGCAATAACGAAATAATTATTTTCCTGTGATCTGGAATCGTTATCATCATATGAAATAGGAGAGCCACCTAAATTATACATGAAGAATGTTTTGTGATGGAATACAAATTCAGCTTGTAAATTAACATAAACTCCAGAATGCTCGTCCTGATCAGAAACTTGCCCAAAAAGAGAAAAGGGAACGATAGCTAAAATTAAAAAAATATAATTTTTCATGACATGGGATAATCAAGGTGTTATTTTTAAAACCACCTTAACATGCTTACTTAATTTAAAGGGTTTTGAATATGAGTAACTTCTATAGAAGGCCATTACTTCCAGTATTGAAGTAATGGCCCAACTATAAAAGTTAGCAAATTATTAATCCATTTTATCTACTTTTAAGAGACTTCCTTTCCAGCCGGAGCCTCTTCTTCCAATACCATATACTTCAATTGAAGCATCTGTATATTTCCCATTATTTACAGGTTTTGGAGCAAAAGAGCTTATTTGTCCAGCAGCATCCAATTTTAAAGTGACAGAAATTTCAAATTTCCAATCAAATACATGTTCTATCATTTTAGAACTTTTTTCATTCTCTATTATATTTGCATAGGTATAACCTATTTTCTCTGTTCCTTTTAATACTAATAAAACATCAGCTGGTTCTGGTTTATCAAATTTCTTAAGAAAGTTTTTTCCTTGAGCCCATGCTTTTTTCCATAATTCCTTATTTACTCTATTGGATTCTATTTTATAATCATCTCCATAAGGGAGTTCCATATAAATAACTAAGTCTGCATCGAAAGGGAAAGCTGGAAGACTTACATTTCCACTGGGCTCAAGAAAATTATAAGTAAAAAGATCGTATCGAACCTCCCCTGGAAAAAAACCTACCGATGATTTTGACATAACAAAGCTATTTGACCAAGGTGAAGTCATATCGAATTCAATCTCATACACATAATCAATTGCTTTAATACCTAATTCCAGTTCATCTATTTTAGCATCATACCAAATTAAAGATTTAAATTGATGCTTAACTTTAGTACCTATACTTTGAAAAACAACATAATTTTGATTCCAAAACTTTGTTTTAATTCGAGATCTATTAGTAAAATAATCCTTACAAATTCTTGCGTGCCCTAGTGGCCACCAGCCATTATTTGTATCACAGAACGATAAATTATTTATAAACACCTCTTTTTTATCAACAACTGGACTCGGTGCAGGTGTGGGTGTTGGGCTTGGAGAAGGGCCTGGGCCTAAACATGGATCAAGAGGAATAAAATAATTTATTTCACTATCTATGCGGCTAACCACTCCTGGTTCTACAGAATATTTCATCATTATTGGACAAGGCTCAATTGGTAACATTCTTGCATTTATTCTTTTAGAAATTGAACCTGTTAATTCACTGATAAATTTATTTAAATGATCTAAAGAATTTTCATGCACTATAAATATACCAAATGGTGTATACTTATAAATACTATCGGATACCTGCAATAAACCTTCATCATTTACTAGGGCAGCGAAAAAATCATCTGAAATATATTCAGAAATGTCATCCTGTTCTTCTAAAATTCTATGGTTGTAATTATTGAGGTAACGTTGTGTAATAAATTCAAGGTTTCGCTCATTTACAATAGGCCGTAAAGCAAAAACATCTGAATTATAAATTATATCAAGCTCATCTACAAGTTTACTATCTGACATCTCT
>JBEPWY010000452.1:0-2750 GCA_041642185.1 Marivirga sp. | reverse complement strand
TTTTTTATCCTTTTCATTTTCAACCGCTCAGCATCATTTTCGGATTAGCATGGATTTTTCTATTAAAGAGATTCATGAAAACGGCACAAAGAAACTAACCATGGGCCGTTTGTATTACGATATAAATAAAGCCCAGTTGATTATGGATATCACTTTTCCTGAAAAGGAAATGTTGGTTTTTAAGGACTCTTCCATTTATAGAATATCAGAAGGTGAAGTACTAGAAAAAAATACTATCATAGAAGGTTTTGTTAACAATACTTTTTACCACCTGCTATTAAATAACCAGCTTTCGCATTATGGGTTGAAAGACAGTAAGTTTTACTATGAAACCAAAGTGGAAAAGAAGGATGATAAGATAATAAGAGAATGGCAACCAGGGGGAGGACTAGAAAATATTACCGGTAAAATTATGACTCTGAATGAAAAAAAGCGGCTGAGTGCTATTATATTTTATAATAAAGAAGGAAGGCTACTTTATAAACAGAACTTTAATAATTACGAATATTTTTCAGGCTTGAGCATTCCTGTTGAAGTTATACAACAGTATTATTCGCAAACAGACGCAGGTATAATAGAATTAACCAAACAGTATACTTATAAAAATATAATATTAAATGAAGCTATTAACAATGAGCTTTATGATTATAGAATTCCTCATCATAAGCCAGAAAGTACCGGCCCAACAAATAATGAGCGAGACTAAGCTAAGCTTAAGTGAGTTAAAAAACCAGGAATTATTTCCTGAACATAAATTTGAAACCGGTAATAATATAGCTATTAGCACACTAAAACTCAGCTTTTGGTTTTATAAAACTGCTTTTTCTTCTCAGGATGTTGGTTCATGCTCCTTTATGCCGTCCTGTTCAGAATATGCTATAAACGCCATTGAGAAAAAAGGAGCCATACATGGTTATTTTATGACTTTTGACCGACTTTCCCGCTGTCATAGCTTATCACGCTATAAATACCAGAACGATCCTAAAACAGGTTTATTAATTGATGATGTTGAATAAATTAGCACTTACGGCTATTATATGTATCACTTTTGGCTTGCTAACTCCATTACCTGCCCAGGATTTATTTGGCGTTAAACCTACCGAGAAATATGCGGAATTTCTTATTTCAAAAAATGAATATGAAAAAGCGGCAGATGAATATGAAAGATTATTGTTTCTTGACAGTTCCAATTCTGAATTTTATAAAAGGCAACTAGTTTACTGTTACTATAACCTAGATAATCTCACATCAATATATCAGCTAGGACTTGAGCATTATGAAGGAAAAGAATCAAAATTAATATTTAAATCTTTACTTAAGAGGGGATATTACTCTAAAGCTTTTCAATTAACTGACTCAATGAAATATTCTTTTTCTAATGAGGAAAGAAAATTCAATCAAGGTATAGTTTATTTATTTCAGCATGACTTTAATAGCGCCCATTTACTCTTGGAAAGCAAGTTTAAGAACAAAGCAATTATAAAACATGTGAATGTTTTAATGCCCATAAGTGATGAACTAAATAATTATCAAATAAAATCTCCTCTTTTAGCAGCAGGAATGAGTGCAGTAATACCCAGTTCAGGCAGATTATACACAAAAGATTATGCAGACGCCGCAATAAATTTCATTTTTATTTCTGTAACGGCACTCCAGGCTTACAGAGGTTTTACAAATCCGGAAATAGGGAAATGGCAAGGTTGGCTTTATGGCAGCCTAAGCACAAGCTTTTATTTGGGCAATATTTTTGGCAGCTGGAAAGCGGCCAAAAGATACAATAAGAAATATTATGATGAAAAGTTATATGAAGCCAGTTCTTATATTTTTGATTATTATTAATTCAAACTTACTAGCGGCACAGTCAATTGAAGAAACTATGCAGTTGGCTAACAATGCTTTTAGTCAAAATAAATTTCATACGGCTACAGCTTTGTATGAAAGAGTGTTGTTTTTTGACTCTACGTATAATTATTCCACCTCGGTTTTTAAAAAACTAGGTATTGCCTATCAGAAACAGTCGAACTTTAAGAAAGCCATTTATTATTATGATTTAGCCTACTATGCAGCAGAAGAAACTGGCATCAACCCTAACCCGCTATTAATCAATAAAGCAATATGTGCTATCCGATTAAAAGATTTTGAATTAGCTTATAACGAAGCCCTTTATATAAATACAGATTTAGAAGATTCAATAACTGCAAGAAAGCAACAGACTTTATTATTTGCCATTGGTAATTTTAATTCAGAAAATTATGATGAATCTGAAAAACACTTTCAATCATTATGCCCTGAGGTTGAATGTGAAAAGGAAATAATAAACTTCTTTGATGAATTGGAAAGCATTAATAAAAAGAGTCCGAGAAAAGCACGAATATTAAGTATGATATTACCTGGGTTGGGTTTTTACTATATAGGCGAATGGAAGAAAGGAATTAATTCCACGTTGTTAGTTGGTGGCTTAGGCTCTCTACTTATTATTAATAGTATTCAAACTGGTTTTATAAATTCTTTTTTTAATCTGATGCCTTGGTACCAGCGCTATTTTATGGGAGGTTACACAAAAGCTGAATTGATAGCCGAAAAGAAGCTGGAAATCAACAGAGTTAAATTACTGGAAGAGATATTATCTGATTTCCAAACTAAGTTTGATGTGAAAATTTAACAAAAGATATTTTATTGAATACAAATGGTAAATACCCTCTACTTTCCTTCGACAAAATTTTAACCACACAAATATTCATTTAATTTGG
>JBEPWY010000451.1:0-2772 GCA_041642185.1 Marivirga sp. | reverse complement strand
GCTGAATAATGAATGAATCTCCCCTCTCCTGCATAATCTACACCATCAGCAAGATAAATTTCTCCACTGCTTGGATCAACACCTAATGCATAAGGTATTTCCAGAGTTACATCAGAAATCACATTCTCAATAACTGAATTATTAATATTATATTTTTTAACACTATTAGTACTCTTTTGATAGAAATAAATTTCATTTTGATATAAATCAATATCTCCCAAAACTGCACCTTCCAAATCAACAGTTATATTACTTGCAGTTAAACCTGCATTTAAGCCCATTAATTTTCCACTATTACATACAACCCATACTTTTCCATCATCATCAGCTAAAATTTCGGCCGGTCCTTCATCTAGCTCAAAATCAGCTATAACTTCTTTGGAACTTATGTTAATTACTGTTAGATTTTTTATACTTCCGTCCCATTTAGCACGACTTACTAGTAGCTTATCATTTTGTATAAAGACATTTTCAACATATTCTCCTGTTTCTATTATATTAGTTACCTCTCCATTTTGAAGATCAATTTCTAAGATATTACTATCTGTTAAATTATAATTTTCATCATAAGGGCCCCAATTACTTAAAAATGCAGTATTACCAGCAATAGCCATATATCTTGGTTTATCAATATTAATATTTGAAATTACTTCAGTCTCCAACATAGTTTCAGCATCAAATGCCTTTACTAAATTACTACCATTTAAAACGCTAAATATTTTTCCCTCGTTTTTAATCGCACTTTGTTGCACATCACCTATAAAGGTTCCGTTGGCATTTTTATATGACAGAGCTTCATATTCCTGGTTTATTTGATCATAATTACCAATAGTAGCGTTGTTTTTTGAAAAACCACCTTCATGAAAAACCAGTACCTTTGTGGTTACACGAGAAACTTCCCCATCATCTTCACAAGATGAAAAAAGTAAAACTAAAGCCAAAATGGCATAAATGGGTTTGTTAAGGAAATTGAATTTCATCATTAGTTAAAGTTTATTTGATATTGAATTGATAATTGATAATTTCTTCCTGGCATTGCGTAGCCTGAATACAACTGGTATTCTTTATTAAATATATTTTTCACTCTGCCTGATAACTGCCATTTATTTGATTGCCATCCTAAACCCGCATCAGATAGTAAAAAGGCTTCCAATGTAAATTTTTCAGAGCTGTTATTAGTAGTATACACTTTACCTGTGAACTGGTGAAAACTATTTACAGAGAAATCTCTCCATGTTATGGATAATCTACTATTTGCCTTTTTAGATGGGGTATAAATCAGTTGTTTACCTACTTCATTTTCGTTAACTTCAGACTGAATAACAGTCGATTTTATATAACTGTATTGAAAACCGGACTCAAATTTAATTTCATTAATTATAGGAAAGTTCAATGAAAAACCTGCTTCCGCTCCTTTAGCAATTACTTCTTTTATGTTTCTAGGTTTCCATTGCCCAGTAATGTCAGGCGTCCATTGAATCCAATTATCTACATGATTATGAAATACCGTTAAGGAGGTTGTAAACTTAAATTTACCGGCATTATGCTGAGTGCTTATGGCAGTTTCTTTATTCCAGGCAGTTTCAGAGTTTAATTCAGGATTACCTGCATCATTCCAATAGCGGTCGTTAAAAGTAGGCAATCTGTAATTATAGGAAGAGTTAGCTTTTAGAATTAGTTTGTTGCTATTATTCTTGAATAATATGGCTGAAAAGCCTACGTAAGGTGAAAGTGGTATTTCCACACCTCGCACTAATTGCTGACGTAGGTGTACTGCATAATCGAAAAATGCCCATACATTTCCTTTCAATTGCACACCAAAATTATACCGTTCTTCTAAGGCTCTTCCTTCTGTAAAAGATTCATTTCTTGCCTGAATATAATTATGTCTTGCAGAAATTTTTAGCTGAAACTGTGTTGAAAAATGATATTTGTAATCGGCAAAGCTTTCAACTCTCTCTACCACTAATGATGAAATGGCTTTATCAAGTCTGTATTTCATTTTGTCTTTAAAAAAGCCTGTCCCAAAAGAAATAGCTGTAAAAGAATCATCATACTTATAGCTTACTGTGGATCGCAGGTTTTTATCAGTCTGATCATTTGTTTTTCTGTTTACCCCTATAGGTGGCTGAATTTCTCTGAAATTGTCGTTATACCATACTGCTGCCTTTAAGGTACTATTATGAGCAATTTTATAACCTAAGCTTTGATTAATACCCCATCTTTGACAACCCGCATTGGATTGTTTTTTGCCGCTTGCAAGAATTCTAAAATCATTTTCAGATTTAGCGCCATATAACCTTGTATTATAAGCCCATCTACCAACAGCTCCTTTAGCAATTACAGCTGTACTGATTTTATTAAAACTACCGAATTGCCAGTTTAGATCAATTTGGTTATCCGCATTGAAATCAATTGGGCTTTCAAGTAAAACAGATCCGCCAAAAGCTCCGTTTCCTCCAGTGCTGCTGCCACTTCCGGGAATAATGGTTATCTCTTCTATTGCCTGAGATGGAAACAGTGAAAAATCTGTCATTCCCAATGTAAAACTATTGATATTGAAATTATTCCAAAGAACAGATGTCTGGCTGGCACTGGTGCCTCGAAATGCTATTGTACTTAAGCCTGTTCCGTATTGCTTAAAATGAATACTGCTTTGCTGACGTAAAACTTCGTTTATATTATCAGATTTATAAAACTCAATTGTTTTTTCTTTAGGCATAATAATCCCATTACCAGGCAAATCCTGCTTTTCGAAGTTCCCAATAACAG
>JBEPWY010000450.1:0-2773 GCA_041642185.1 Marivirga sp. | reverse complement strand
TGGAAACCTTACCAAAATGATCAAGGAGTCATCTATGTATAACCGGATAAAACAATAAAATAATGGAAGATGCCGATTACATTTTATTTGAAAAATACCTCTCTCATAATTTATCTGAGGAAGAAATAAAGGCATTTGAACTGAGGCTCAAAGCTGAGCCTGAATTTTCAGATGAATTTAAACTTTACCGTGAAACTTCCGGTTTTTTGGAAAAGAAATATAATAGTGAAGAAGAACTACAGTCTTTTAAAGGCAATTTAAAAGATATATCCGATAAATACTTCATAAATAAGACCTCTTCAAGAAACAGTTTTATTTGGTGGAAAATAGCGGCCGCAGCTTTTATTTTAATTTTTGCTGGTATATATTTTTTTTACCAAAGTTCACTCCCGCTTTATCAGGAGTTTGCCGATCATGGGTTAATTAGTTTGGCAGAAAGAGGAAATAACAAAGAACAATATTACAAAGCGGAAAAAGCATATAATGCAGGCAATTATGTGGAGGCCAAAAAATATTTGGAGGAGATTATAAAAAATGAAGAAGCCAATCAGGAAATAAAGCTATACTATGCCATTTCATTAATAGAAACAGAGGAATATTTGAAAGCAAAGGAAATTTTAGATGAAATAAGCAATACCCATTCCGTATACCGCTATGAGGCGGTATGGTATAAAGCACTCAGCATGTTGAAGCAAAAGGAGTACAAGCAATCAACTGAGATTTTAAAAACAATTCCTAAAGGAGAAGCCAGGTATTCAGAAGCCCAAAAACTACTGGATAAAATAGAATAGGACAAGCTAGCTGATAAAAAATATGCAATAAAAAAGACGCTTAAAAAGCGCCTTTTTTGCTATATAGAAAATGTTTTATTTAGAAATAATATCGTAGAGAGAAACCTGCTCCAAAATTACCTCTAAAATAAGGCACAAAATCCAAAGTTGGTTTTACATCTACTCCAATTACAAAAGGAATATCAGTTAAAGTATATTCAAGACCTAATATAAAATCAAGACCTATATTAAAACCATCTCCTCTGTTTCTGTAGTAGTAGTTATCGTTGTACCTGTCATCAAAAATCCCAACATGTACACCTGGACCATAGTACCAGTTTAAATAAGGAACATCAAATGCATTTTTGTGCATCTCATAAAGTCCTGTAAATTCAAATCCTCCTCTGTAGCCTGTTAGCATTCCTTCTAATGCTACTGATGGGGTAGTAAAAAACTTACCTGTCAGTGCAGTGGGATAACCTCCTCTTATACCGATGGACTTGCTGTAATCCTGAGAAAATGCTTTTGTTGTAAATAACATTCCCAAAATGCCAATAAAAACTATGGACTTTTTCATACTCATCTTAAATTGTTTTAGTGAAAAAAATATCGCATTTAAACTACGAATTGGTGTATGCTTACGCTTAAAGTTATAAAAGGTTAGACGAAGATTGATTGTTTTCAAACGGTTCATCTATCATATGTGGGCCGTTTTCAGCTTTTTCTACGGCTAATCGGTCGCATCTTTCGTTATCTATATTGCCAGCATGGCCTTTTACCCAATGAAAGACTATTTGGAAAGGTTTTGAAACAATTAAATATTTCTTCCACAAATCAATATTCTTTTTACCTTTAAATCCTTTTTTAACCCAATTAGCCAACCAGCCTTTGGTTATGGAGTCGATAACATACTTTGAATCGCTATAGATATGGACAGGATGCTTGTCTGTTTTGAGGCTTTCAAGCGCTACTATTACAGCCATTAGCTCCATCCTGTTATTGGTGGTATTTCTGAAGCCAGCTGAAATTTCTTTTTTCTTGTCGCCAAAACGCATCACTATACCATAACCGCCTGGTCCGGGATTTCCTAAAGCTGATCCGTCTGTATAAATTGTAATCATTAAAAGAAGTTTTTAAATAGTTTAATTGAGATAGCCAATAAAATAATCCCAAATACTTTTCGCAATATACTAAATCCCGCCTGACCGATTTTCCTCTCCAGCCATCCGCAGGTTTTCAATACGATAAACACCAGAATCAGATTAAGTACCACCCCTACAATAATATTGATTTGAGAGTATTCCGCCCTTAAAGAAATAAGCGTTGTCATAGTGCCGGCTCCGGCAATTAAAGGAAATGCGATCGGCACTATAGATGCACTCGAAGCCGTAGTTTCTTCATGTTTAAAGAGGGTTACCCCTAGCACCATTTCCAAACCAATTAGAAACATTACTATGGCACCGGCTATGGCGAAAGAGCCAATATCAATGCCAAATAACTTTAAAATTGATTCTCCTAAAAAAAGAAAACCAATCATAATTATACCCGCTACAATAGTGGCTTTACCAGATTGTACATGGCCTAATTTCTTACGCAAATCTATCACTATGGGCACTGAACCTAAAATATCAATTACTGAAAACAGTATCAACGAGACAGAAATAATTTCCTTTAAATTGAGCATTTACTTAAATTTCGCGCAAAGGTACGCTAACAAATCGGACAATCAATGCGCTTTAAAAAAGCTTCGTAAGAATATTAGTAAGTGATCGAAATCCGATTGTAATAAAGCAGGGAAATTAGCAATTCTAAATGTGGTGTTTTTTAGTTTCCCATAGCCATTACCGAGCAAGATATTGTTTTCTGCAGCGGCATTTTTTAAATCCATCAGTAGTGATTCGTCTACCTGCAAGCAAAAAACCGTATCGGACTGCAAATCCGGGAGCGAAATATAATTTTGTATTGGAGGGAAATTCTGAATTTCATCTAAAAAATCATACTTT
>JBEPWY010000449.1:0-2788 GCA_041642185.1 Marivirga sp. | reverse complement strand
AGGTAGAAAGCTGGTATATTAAAGATTTGGAATCTTATAGGGATTTATTTTTAGAAGCGAAGGAAAAAAAAATCAAAGGAGAATCCAGCGCAGATACATTCTATTTCTATAAAAAAACCATACCAATAATTAAGCAATATCTCGGTGACCCAAAGATTATAATCATCTTAAGAAATCCGGTAAGTAGAGCTTTTTCAGCATATCAGCACCTAAGGCGCGATGAAAGAGAGCATCTTTCTTTCGAGGAAGCGCTGAAAATGGAAAATAAGCGAATAGAAGAAAATTATGAGCTGATCTATCATTATAAAGCAGTTAGCATGTATGCCGATGCACTCCAAGCCTTTTTGGATAATTTTAGTGAAGTGAAGGTGGTCATAAATGAAGATTTATCTAAAAATCCTGATAAAAATTTAAAGGAGATATTTAAATTTTTAAATGTTGATGAAAATGTTGAGATAAATACCTCCACCAGACATAATTTGTCAGGTATTCCCAGATTCCAATGGTTGCATGAAGTGCTTTTTGAGGGTAAAAAATTTATGGATTATACCCGACCCATTGCTCGATTTTTCCTGTCTGCCAAAAGCCGTAAAAAAATATCAAGAACGCTGATGGAAAATAATTTACAGCGAATAAGTATTAATGAGGGTACTAAAAAAGAGTTAATAGAGTATTTCCGCAAAGATATTGAACAAACAGAAAAAATATTAAAAAGGGATCTATCACAATGGCTTTCCTGATCAAAATAAATTTTAAACAATAATTTTTTATTCTAAATGATCATATATAAACTTTTTAACATGAAAATAATATTTACTGGCATATTATGCCTAACTACATTTGTTTTTACAGGGTGTTCTCAGGATATGGACATTTCTCAACAAGTAAAATTATCTGATGTATTTGCTGAAAAGGGCTGTACCAGTCCTTTATCAGATAATTATGATCCTTCAGCAACAGAAAATGATGGTACTTGTGCGCCCACCGATTGCTCTAAATGTGATTTCTTTGTTTCAGTTTCCAATGAGAGCTTTGGCTTTGATGGGGATGAATTAGGAGTAAAGCCAGGAGATATTATTTGCCTTGATGGATCCATAACCTATACCAGGCCTATTGCATTCAAAAATATTAAAGGAACTTCAGAAAAGCCAGTATTGATAACAAATTGTAACGGTCAGGCAGTAGTGGATTTACCTGGAAGAGCTTACGCAATATCAACTAGTAATTGCCAGTATTTCAGGATAACAGGTGCGGGAGACCCCAGCGTGAAATACGGAATTAGTATTTCCAATGTCAGCTCCAAAGGACTGGACTTAAACAACCTATCCAGTAATTTTGAAATTGACAGGTTGGAAATATCAAAAATTGGCTTTGCAGGAATTATGGCTAAAACCGATCCTACTTGTGATGATGCTACAATAAGAGGTAATTTCACCATGCGGGATGTTTCAATTCATCATAATTATGTGCATGATACCGATGGGGAAGGCTTTTACATAGGAAACTCCTTCTACGCTAATGGCCGGAAACTTGATTGTGGCGTTCGATTACCCCATGATATTGTAGATGTAAAAGTTTATAGTAATATATTTAGAAATACTGGTTGGGAAGCTTTACAGATAGGTTGTGCTATTCAGGGTGCTGAAATTTTCAATAATGATATTGAAAACTATGGTATGGCTAATAAAAAAGGGCAAAGAAATGGTATTCAGATTGGAGAAGGAACAGGTGGTTTATGTTACAATAACAGAATTGTTAACGGCAATGGAAACGGATTAATTGTAATGGGTTATGGTGATAATATTGTTTATAATAACCTGATTGTTAATCCAGGAAGAAACGGAATTTTCTGTGATGAAAGATATTCTCCTGGTAAAGGTTTTACATTTTTGAATAATACTATTATCAATCCACCAATTGACGGTATAAAGATTTTATCCAAGAATCTATCCAATAAAATCCATAATAACATTATTGTAAACCCAGGTTTTTATGATGATTATGAAAATGATAATAAATCTACAGTAGGGGAGGATGCTTATGTAAATCATAGACCTAATACAGAAGTTAGCAACAATTATTTCACCAGAGATATCAATGAAGTTAAGTTTGTCAATGCGAATCAGTTAAACTTCGATTTATCGGCCCAATCGCCTGCAATTGACTCAGCAATGGATGTCCACTCCTACAATATTATTTACGATTTATTGGGAAGAAAACGACCTGCTGGTAATGGTTACGATATGGGAGCCTATGAATATCAATAATGGTAGTCTCGGAATAAATAGTCGGTATTAAATTTTAAATGACGATAGAAAAACCTTGCTGTAGCTATGGCAGGGTTTTTACTTCTTCTCCAGCCTCTCTCCATTGTACTTGGTTCTTCCTCAGTATTACCATGATCGAACAGTTCTTTATGATTATTATAAAATAAGCCTTTCCCTTTTTTTTGCAGAAATGACATCATCATTCTGTACTCAGTTTGTTCAGGGTTCTCATTCTCCGCATAACGACCAAATTTATTTAGAAAATTTGATCGCCTCAAATGAGGATGATCACTATAATAATAGAATTTTCCATAACCCTTTAAGCCTAAATTAAAGTTCATTAAAGAGAAACCCTTATTATAAGGAGTTAAATGAGGGTATGGTTTATAGGCGTATAATCTAATAATGTCCAACTCTGCATCCTGCTCCATAAATTGATGGGCATTTATCAATGCTTCTTTTAACTCTTCCTTGGGAGAGAAATCTTCCTGTACATATAAAGTATACGGAAGTGTCACTGC
>JBEPWY010000448.1:0-2791 GCA_041642185.1 Marivirga sp. | reverse complement strand
CCTTTGGATTCAAATTAGTAGATAATGAAATGTTAAAATTTGACAATCTACCCAAGCCTTGCCCTGCTTCCCATGCATATGTATCTACCCTTCTTTGGTGGTATGTTGAGATGCCTCTTTCATTGATACTTACACTATCTAACACGAGTAAGTATGGATCAATGGTTGTTTGAAAATTCACATCAAGCTTACTATTAAACAAATTGGTTCTGGCATTAATATTGATAGGAGATAATCTAAATGAATCTGCAATAACATTATAACTAGAGCTTAGCGAAAGGTTATCAAACAATTTGACTTTCTTAGCTGTGTCCGAAGTATCACTTTTCTTTTTCACCTTCATTTCAATAGTATTGGCAAGGGAAAAACTTATAGTTGCAGATTTACCTCTACCAGGACTACCATAAACAAATCCTTCATATTTAGAGACTATTCTTGTATTTCCTAAAGAATCTGATTGCACCTCTTTGTAAATCCCGTATTTTTCATCTCCAAAATCTGGTCGCCATGAAAGATTGACAGAAGGAGTCATTATATGCCTCACAGCTTGAATAGGCCCCTTAGGGTAAATCATTCCGTAGAGTCTGGTTGTAAAACCAATACCCGCACTATATGAATTCGCTCTTGAAAAACCATCTAAAGTATCAATTACAATTGCATTGGCTGAGTCACTATAACGGTGATTCAATTCCTTTAAATACCAAACCTCTTCATAGCTAAAGTTTGGGCTGGCAGTAATAAAATTCAGGAGATTAAATGAAGTGGAAACGGGAACCTTATGTCGACCTCCATTATTAGCTCTTTCTAATAAAAAAGGTAGCGTTTCCATATTAAAATCAGTAATACTATCTCTTGTTGCTTCAGAGCCAACTCTTCCAATATTGTTAGAAATACGATTGGTGGAAGTAAAGTTATAAGAGTAATTTACTTTTTGAACCCATTTTAATCCTTTAGTATTAAGGTTTTTGAAAGGGTATTGCCTGTTCATATTTAGTGCTACCTCTGGTAATAATATATCAATTTCATTGGTGATAACATTCTGGTTATGCCTTGCACTAATGGCATAGTTAAAAGGCGTACCCTGGATTACATTGGAATAAGAGATATTAGATGTAAAACTAGAATTCACCTGCTGTTGGTAATCGCTAGTAGGATTATTTTGATTAAAAGTAGAGGTACCACCATTTACCGATGCAGAAAATCTTCCTGTACCTTTTGATTCAGGCCTGTGCGACCACTGCACCCAAAAATCTCTGGATATAGCAGAGTCTGCCTCTGTTAATCCAATCCTTTGTTGATTAAATCTCATACTGAAATTTCCATTGTAGGAATATCTCTTTTTGTAATTTGAAGCTGCAGATAAACCATAACTACCTTTGGAATAAATCTCTCCTCTTAAAGCTAAATCTACATATTCATTAATGGCCCAATAATACCCCCCATCTCTCAGGAAAAACCCTCTTCTGTTTTCTTCTCCATAGGTAGGAAATAATATTCCGGATGTTTTAGTATTAGGCATGGGGAACAAACCAAAAGGCAATAAAAGAGGTGTTGGTATTTCACTTATCTCCAAATTAAAAGGCCCTATTAAAATTTTATCGTTAGGAATCATTTTAATTTTATTGGCCGATATACCAAAATGAGGGTGCTCTAAATTACAGGTAGTATAAAGGGCATTTTCACCAAAAAGCTCATCTTTTTCATTTTTCTTAATCCACTCAGAATGCATAAAAGCCTCCCCTTGTTGTGTAATAACTCCTTTTATAATCGCTTTTTTAGAATCAAAATTATAGGTAATTTCTTCCGTTTGATATACCTGTCCTTTATCCGTAAACACAGGTTTCCCCACCACATTTCCCAAAGTATCTGGCAATCCTTCTGCAGATAAAACTTTAGTATCATAATTAACTTTTATTTTATCCGCCTCCAATTCAATATCTCCATAATCCACATGTGCCTTGTTATACATAATAATGTCCTGTGTTTTCAAGTTGAAGTTTACAGAATCTTTGGCCTTATAATTGACAGTAGTTTGGATATCACCCTTTTTGGTTACTTTAGTGGTATCCGTGGTATTAGCAGTTGTATCAGACAATGATTTTACTGAATCAACCTCAACAGGTATTGTATCGTTAGTAATCACTGGTGAAATATTAGTTTCTTTCCCTGATAAACTATCGGTTTCCTGCGAAATAGATAAAAATGGAATAAAAAAGATGAATAAAAAAAATATATACGGCTTCAAATTCTTTCTTGGATTGTTCAGATTTGGTGAAAATTTTACAACTTTGTGTAAAATTATACTATTCAAATTTAACAACCGAAAGATTGTGAAAAATTTTGTCATCCTTTTTCTACTTACTTTTCTGACAGTGCTTGGTTCTTTCACAAATTTGAACAAACCTTCATATAAAGTAGACCGAGTAGTAATTGATGCAGGACATGGAGGTAAAGATAGTGGCACAAGCGGAATAGTCTCTAATGAAAAAGATGTTGCACTTAATATTGCACTTGAACTAGGTACCATTATAAAAGAATATTTACCTGATGTAGAAATTATTTATACCAGAACAAATGATGAATTTATTGAACTGGATGAACGTGCTAACATCGCAAACAAAAATGGTGCCGACCTGTTTATTTCTATTCATTGTAATGCCGTTGATTACAGTAATAAGGTGTATGGTACAGAAACATGGGTAATGGGACTTCATAAATCCGAAACTAATCTTAATGTTGCAAAGAGAGAAAATTCAGTAATTTTGATGGAAGAAAATTACGAAGAAAAGTA
>JBEPWY010000447.1:0-2805 GCA_041642185.1 Marivirga sp. | reverse complement strand
ATAAAAGGCTTTCCATTTTCAACAGAAAGCCTTCCAATATATTTTAAATTAGTAAAGGTATTTATCAGATAATAATTTATAGTTACTCGTTCATTATTAGTTCTAATTCAAGAATAAGCATCTCATCTTCAACTTTTTCCAAAGAACTCATGGTAGTAACATTATTTTTAATAATATAAATATTCTCCTGGTAACTTAAGAATAGCTGTTTTTGACCATTACTGTGTAATTCAATTATTTCATATGGCTCATTATTGAAATCACCATACAAGTATAATTTATTATTATAATATTTGTAATGGTACTCACCTTTCAGGTTTAGTTCTTCATGAAATTCTATTTCTGTTTCCTCCACAAAGCTTCTGTTAATATCAGCATCTGAAGTTTTATTGAACTCCTTTTCTTCTGATAGTCTGAAAATATTTTCATCCTGAAAAGTAATCAAAGACTGAGGCTTCGCTTTAGCAGATTTATCTTCTTTATTATTTAGCTTATTCCGATTGATGGTGGTTTTAGCTTCAGTAAGCCTGGTATTGCTTTCTTTAGAAACATTTGACTCTTCAGTAGATACCATTGCTTCATCAGCAGGTTTTTGCACGGCCACAGGAGCATTACCAATAAGATTATTTCCCCATTCTGTTTTATCACTTAATTCAATATTTAATGGCTGGATAGAGGAATTGTCAGTCATGGACCAATATAACAAACTACTGAATAGTGTAGCTACAGCGAGTGTGCCCGCCAACCATTTTGCGCCAGAGCCAACCATATTACCAGCCCCGCTCATATCTATTGCAGATAAGCGTGCTTTTAGTTGTTGTGTTCGCACCTGGCTGATTCCGTTAATAATATTTTTCTGTAGTTCGAATTCTGCCTTTAATAAAGGGTCAGTTTGAATTTTGTTTTCAAGCATAACCTTTTGCTCAGGTTTAATCGAACCATCAAAATAAGCTTCTATCAGCCGAAAATGATTGGTTTCACTCATAATTTATCAGTCTAAAAAATCGCTGGCTGTATATCTTGATCTGATAAGGTCATCCAGTCTTTTTTTACATTTGTATCTTTTTGTTTTAGCAGTATCACTATTAGCTAAGCCCATTTTCTCTGCTATTTTATCCATAGACATGCCGTCAAAATAATGGTAGGTTAAAACCTGTTTACAAGATTCACCTAATTCATTAATGCATTCGTGAATAATTTTAATCATTTCCTGCTGCTCAAGATTATTTTCCTCACTGTCCTCTTTATCGCTTTCCTCATATTTCTTTTTATGATCTAGCTCCTTTCTCCAGAGATTTTGACAGACACTAAAAAGATAGGTGCTGATTTTGGAAGTCAATTTAAATTCTTCACTTTTCGCTTTTTGCCAGAAAACAATTAAAGCATCTTGAAAAACATCCATAGCCTCTTGCTCTGAACCGTTGTTTCTTAAAACCATGCTTACCATCATTCTGTAATTTTTTTTATACAGATAATCTAAAGCCGATTCATCGCCTGCTTTAATTTTTTCTATGATGACTGCATCGCTTAGCTTCATGGGTATATACTATAATACATCAATAAGTAACCCTTACAAGATTTTCATGTAGTATAAAAATAGTAAAAAATATTGAGATCATGGTATTTTGCTACTCCTGTGTAAGGTATTTTTAAAGTTTTCTATTTAATTAAAATCACTTTTTTACCTGCAATACCGTAGAAACTTTCGTTTAAAGTGTTTCTTTGGATCATTAAACCTGTAAAATCTCCAAAAGCTGGAAGCACCAACTGTTGTGCTTTTAGGTGAAAGCAAGGCATTTTAATGGATGATTTTCCTTTTCCTTTTATGCTTATACCGGGATGTATGTGCCCGGCTATGTTAAATATAGCAGGATTTTTTTTAAGTTCATTTTCATCAAGAGGATGATGGGTAAGAGTAAAAGGATTTAAATGATAAGGCTCATCTGTAACTTTCAGGTTGGTAAACTGATAATGGATGTCTGGAAGAATATCATGGTTTCCTTTGATTAGGATGAACTCCACTGAGGAATGTTCATCAAGAAATTTGGTAAATAGCTGCCATTCAATATTGAGATGGCTATGAAATAAATCACCCAAAAAGAAGATTCTCTTTGGGTGATATTTATTAATAAGTTTTTTGAACTTATCTATTTCAATAAAAATAAGTTCATTAGGGACTGCTATTCCTGCTTTTCTGAAATGTGTGCTTTTTCCTAAATGGACATCTGCCATCAAAATGGCAGATTCTTTTTCCCAATAAATAATCTTCTCTACTGATAACAGCAATAACTCGTTCTGAATTTCTACCTGCAATGTTTTAATCTACTTTTTTCCAGGTTTGAGTTCTGTAAAAGAAAGCGATATATCCTCTTACTTTTAATTCTTCACCTTCTTTAAAAATCAGGCAATCATAGATTTTTCCGCTCTTAGGATCTAATATAGTGCCGTCTTCCCACTCACTATCACCTTTATCGTATTCTAAACCTTTAATAATTTCAAGACCGATTATTTTTTTGTTTTTTCTTTCTCCAGGGCATAAATCACAGATTGGATCTTGCTCTTCATCCTGCCCTCTAAAGAGCTTTACAATTTTCCCATATGCTTTTCCGTCTTTTTCATAAATTTCAACTATACTCTTGGCTTTTCCTGTTTCATCATCTATGGTTTTCCATTTACCAAAGATGTCAGACTGAGCGGATAAACTGAACTGTACGCTAACGAATATTAAAAGGATAATTAATTTTTTCATCTTCCGATTTATCTAATGTTGATTTCAAATGTAAAATTAAAATTATAAACTTTCTA
>JBEPWY010000446.1:0-2824 GCA_041642185.1 Marivirga sp. | reverse complement strand
AACCAGAACTTAATGATACCTTTTGAAAGAATTAATGCACCGGATGATTCCGCGAATTATGTTTTCGAAGACAGCCTTGCCTATTTAAATTTTAATATTGAAGAAAGTTTAGCAGGACAATTTGATTTGGATAGTATACAACTGGAAGTTGATTTCAGGAAGATGAATAAAAGGGATTCATTGGTTTTACCTGAAATCAAAAATTTACCTCAAGTTTTACAAGATAGAGCCATAGAAGTTGATTCTGTCACCTATTATTACACGGTAGAATGAAAAAAATAGGCATCACAGGTGGAATAGGTGCAGGAAAGAGTCTTATATGTGAAATATTTGAGCTTCTGGGTATACCCAATTATCCAGCAGATGTACGGGCTAAATGGTTACAAGAAAATGACCCTGAACTAACTAAACAAATAAAAGAAAATTTCGGACCGGAGAGTTACACTACTGATGGTAAATTAAATAGGGGATATCTTAGCGAATTAGTATTTACTGATGATGAAAAATTAAAAAAACTGAACAGCCTTGTTCACCCTGCAGTTGGTAAAGATTTTAAAAAATGGTGTGAGCAATATACCAACAAACCTTATGTATTAAAGGAAGCTGCCTTACTGTTTGAAACTGGCTCTTACAAACAACTTGACGCAACTATTAATGTACATGCCAGCGAGGAACTCCGATTAGAACGCACCTTAAAACGTGACCCACAAAGACAGGAAAGCAATATACGCTCAATCATGAAAAAACAGATGAGTGACGAACAAAGACAGGATCTAGCCAATTATACCATATATAATGATGACAGCCAATCATTAATTAAGCAGGTTGTAGAATTAGATAAAATCCTGAGGTCAAATTAAAATTGATATTAGAACAAGTTTCAATTTACACAGTCATTATTTACACAGTCATTTCCCAACCACAATAGTAATTAAGAACCAATTCATAAGTTGGAATAAAGCAATTCACAATTCCTTTGCATTATATAGATAATGAAAAAATACTTCATCCTAAATGCACCCCGCTTTTTCTACCAAAAATTAGCAGAATGGATTGGTAAGTGAAGCTATCTCCACAGCATTAGAGTACCAATTTATAAACACTGAATAACGTTTACGACTAAGCTCCAGAGAAATGACATGATTAATTTTCCAGCTAAAAATAAATGATAGTCTGAAAGATTTAAAGTCCATTAAATAATTTAATACATTGCATATTACTTTTAAAATAAGCAATTTGATTGAAATATAAATTCCTCGTCAGATTAACATCTTCAATGAAAAAATGGATATTTTACATATTACTGGTTGTAAACCTCCCTATCGGGATGACTGAAACAGACCCAACTGACAGTCTAATCCATCTTTATAGAATAGCAGAGAACAAAACGGAGAAATCGGAAACACTTATAAAAATATGCCTGCTAAACAGGGAGAAAGACCCTGAAACTATGGGGTACTTTGCGAAGAAATTAATAGGGCTGGCAGCCAATGATACTGCTAGCATTTCATTTGCACGAGGCAATTATTTTATCGCAGAATATTATTTTAGCAATAATTCTTATAGGGAGGCTGAGTCTTATTATCTAAATGCCTTTCAGGGATTCCATGAAATAGGTAATGATGAAGGTGTTGCTGAAGCAGCAACTTCTTTAGCCAATATATATTTTTACAGAGATAGATATAGAACTGCTCTTAATTTTGCCAAAATCGCTCTTGATAAATACTATAATACAGCTAATCAAATTCAGCAAGCTAATGCCTCAGCACTTATTTGCGATATATACACCTATATAGGAAACTATAATCAGGCTATACAATATTGTGTACAAGCATTAAGGATAAAAGAAAAGCTGGATATTAAAAAAGGGACAGAAATAACACTTAATACTATGGGTACTATATATCAGGGATTAGGTACCAGCCAAAAAGCCAGAGAATACCTATTTAAAGCTTTAAGTATAGCTAAGAAAAATAACGATCCAAATAATATAGCCACTACATACAGTAATATTGGTAATTACTATTTGTCTTTTAATCAAAATGATTCAGCACTTCAACATTTTAAAAAGGCTTTGAAAATTGACTCCATTTCAAAGGACTCAAGTGGATTAGCCTACTCATATTTTGATATAGCAAAAGTATACCGTCAGAAAAATGAAATTGTCCAGGCCAAAGCCACATTAAAATTGGCCCAGGAATTAGCAACTAATAAGGTAATGCCTGAGTTAATTGCCAGAATTAGTTTGGAATTAGGAGACATATATATTGATGAGGAAGAATTTGGGAAAGCTATTACAGAATTAAAAAATAGCCTGGCAATTGCTCAAAGGATAAACTCTAAAGGTGTCTTAAAAGATTGTTACCAGAAATTAGCAAAATATTATGATAAGGTTAATGATAAAGATAATGCCTTAGTTTATATGAGGCTTTACATGCTCGAGTCGGAAAAAAGATATAGAGAAGAGAACATTAAATCTATTGCTGAGATTGAAACACTTTATAATATTGATAAAAAAGAAAAAGAAATAAGTTTATTAAAAAAAGAAAATGATATTAAACAGTTACAGGCTGAAAAGAGAAAATTTCTGCTAGTTGCATTAAGTATCGGCCTATTTTTACTATTTATTTTAATAATTATACTCTACAGTAGAAACAAATTGAAAAGCAGGGCTAATAAAGCTCTCCAAATTCAAAACATTGCTATTGAGAAACAGAAAGCCGAAATAGAATCTCAAAAAGAGGAACTAGGAAAAAAAAGTGATGTATTGGAAGATAAAAACAAACAAATCATTGATAGCATCATTTATGCCCGTCAGATTCAG
>JBEPWY010000445.1:1114-2830 GCA_041642185.1 Marivirga sp. | reverse complement strand
ATATTCGAAGGGCATCCCTTAGGAAATAACATACTGGGTAATCAGGAAAGCCTTAAAAAATTTAAAAGGTCAGATTTTATTGAGTTTCTGCAGGAGAATCTTGACACTGAAAGAATCGTTTTCTCTATAGTGGGTGACATTTCTCAAACCAAGTTGAACAGGTTGACAAAAAAGTATTTGAGCGGAATACCTAAACATAAAAGAGTAAGAGAGCGACTTCCTTTTACAGAATATAATGCAAAGGAGCTTCATGTAAAGCGGGAAGTAACGCAAGCACAATGTGCAATTGGTACTACAGCCTACCCTATTCACCATCCCAAGAGATTACCTTTTTTTATGATGGTAAATATATTAGGCGGACCAGGCATGAACACCCGGCTGAATATGGCATTAAGGGAGAAATACGGTTTTGTTTATGCCATAGATGCAGGATACCATCCTTTCTCAGACACAGCACTTTTCAGTATTTTCTTCGGTACTGATTCCGGTCAGTTGAATAAGAGTATCCGATTGGTTAAAAAGGAACTGAAAAAATTGCAGGAAGTACAGTTAGGTACTTTGCAATTGCACATTGCCAAAGAGCAATTAATGGGTCAATTAGCAATGGCTGAGGAAAACAATATGAGTTTTATGCTGATGTTGGGCAGAAGCTTGCTTGATAAAGATAAAATTGAATCCTTGGATGAATTATTCTCACAGATTAAAAATATTCAAGCTATAGATCTTCAGGAGGTAGCAAACGAAATTTGGTCAGAGGAGCGATTAAGTATTCTCACCTATCAATCATAACTATAGGTTTTAAGAAAAACTTAAAATTTCTATATTCACACTAAAGTTTAATTTCATATGGAATTTCTCGATCCAGATTTAGAAAAATATGTAAACCAACATACAGAAGAAGAAAATCCACTTTTGCAAAAGATCAATAGGGAAACCCATACTCAGGTTTTAAAGTCTCGTATGCTCAGCGGCCATTTGCAAGGCCGTGTATTATCCATCCTCTCTCACATGATAAAGCCTGAAAACATACTTGAGATTGGCACCTACACTGGTTATTCGGCTTTGTGTCTGGCTGAAGGAATGCAGAAGCAGGGCAAGTTAATCACCATTGATAAAAATGAAGAGTTAGCTGAAAGAGTGAAAGGATATTTCAGTGAATCAGATTATGCTGAAAATATCGAGTTTAAACAAGGTAATGCGCTTGAGGTAATTCCTACTCTGGAATTAGCCTGGGATGTGGTGTTTATTGATGCCGATAAATCAAATTATTTGAATTATTACAAGCTTTGTATTGATCAAGTCAGAAAAGGGGCTTATATTTTGATTGACAATGTGTTGTGGAGCGGAAAGGTATTGGGAAAAAACAGAAAAAAACTAGATAAAGATACCGAAGCAATACTAGAATTTAATCAATTCGTTAATGACGATAACAGAGTTCAGAATGTGCTTTTCCCAATCAGAGATGGGTTAATGATATTAAGAAAAAAATGATAAAACATATTCTTTTAATTTTTGCACTAATAGTAACGTTTACAGCTACTGCTCAAAAGGTGCCCTCCCGTATGGAATTTGCCGGTTTAGACCTAAGGCTCACAAACGATGCTATCAAAGGCATTCAAGCCAATGTGGACGCAATGACCCGTAGCCCTAAGTATTTCCATAAAAGCCTTGAGAAGGTAAATATGTATATGCCTATTATTGAGCGGATATTTGCTG
>JBEPWY010000445.1:0-1104 GCA_041642185.1 Marivirga sp. | reverse complement strand
TTACCAGATGATATCAAATATTTAGTCATACAGGACAGTGCATTAGTATCGGATGCTGTTTCCAGTAGTAATGCAGTGGGGTTTTGGCAATTTAAAGAAATTTCAGGGCTGGAAAATGATTTAAGAATTGACCGCATAATAGACGAAAGAATAAACATAGTAGCTTCCACAAGGGCGGCAGCAACATACCTTAAAAGTCACAATTCCTATTTTGACAATTGGGCTTATTCACTAATTGCGTATCAGGCCGGAAGGTATGGTGCAGATAAGCTAATCGATAAAAAAAACATAGGGAAAAATAAACTCACCATTGATAAAAACACCTACTGGTATTTAACTAAATTTTTAGCACATAAAATTGCCTATGAAAATGCTTTAGGTTCATCAGAAGTACCTTATTTTCTTTTTGAAAAAACAGATGCCGCCGGAATGACCTTAAAAAGTGTGGCTAAAGAACATGATGTACCACTTTCGCTAATAGAAGATTATAATAAATGGATTAAAAGAGGTAAAGTTCCTGATGACAAGAATTATACGGTTATTGTTCCTTTAAAAGACCATGGCCATATTGCCCAAAGAAAAGAAAGCAAAAACAATTCAGGCAATTTGCCCGGGCAGATAGACCCCAATGCTCAAAGTAAATTCCCATATGTAGAAGTTAATAGCGATGTAACATTATCAAATAAAGCCCATAAAGTAAAAATCAACGGCAAAAGAGGGATTTTAGCAGCCAAGGGATATAATGTATCTACTTTAGCTGAAGAGGGCGGTATATCCGAAAGAAAATTTAGAAAATTTAATGACCTGAAAGCCCAGCAAACTCTAGAGCCTGGAAGTATATATTATCTTCAAAGAAAAAGAAACAGAGCAAAAACCTATTACCATACAGTTATGTCTGGGGAAAGCATGTGGGAAATAAGTCAGAAATACGGACTGAAACTTAAAAAACTTTACCGTAAAAATAGAATGGAAAGTCCGGACCAACCTAAACCAGGTAGAGTTTTATGGCTTAGGTTGAACAGGCCTTCCAGAATTGAGCCTGAGTACCGTGAAATACCGGAAGAAAATGTAGTGAAAAAGAAACAATCAATAATAGCTGAAAAA
>JBEPWY010000444.1:0-2858 GCA_041642185.1 Marivirga sp. | reverse complement strand
GATATAGCCGATCCGGAATTTGGTTCATTAAGAGATTGCAGTGAGTTTAAAAAGCCTTATAGAAATTTAGGCCCTCATGTGGCTCCTTTAGGAGTAAAATTTTATACTGCGAATATGTTTCCTGCTGAATATAAAAACACAATTTTTATAGCTGAGCATGGCAGTTGGAACCGATCAGAGAAAATAGGGTATAGAATTCAAATGGTTTCAGATTCAAAGGACGGTAAACCAAGCTATGAAACTTTTATAGATGGTTGGTTAAATGAAACTGAGCAAGAAGCCTGGGGCAGACCTGTAGATGTTATTATGGATAAAGAAGGTGCGATGTTGATTAGTGACGATAAAGCTGGATTGATTTATAGGGTTGTTTATAAAGGTTAATTCAAATAGACAGATTTTATTGAAAAAGAGTCTGTCTCAAAAGTCCCTTTAAGAAAAAATAAAACCTGC
Source organism: Marivirga sp. (assembly GCA_041642185.1). GTDB lineage: Bacteria > Bacteroidota > Bacteroidia > Cytophagales > Cyclobacteriaceae > Marivirga. The sequence goes on along the minus strand of JBEPWY010000444.1, from coordinate 2,408 downwards.
TTTTTGGCAGCCTTTATTTTTTGTAGTTACTCAAAATAAAGAAAGGGCACAATCAATTGAATCCTTTATCAAATAGATAAATAAGATAGTGCACGTCTACTCTATTTGTAATCGTATATTAATTTAAAGGCTATTCATGAAAAATGAATTTTAACTCAAAAACTGAATGTACTGATCTTTATGGGTGTTTTTAATTATTAATCAAAGTACAAAACCAAAAAGAGAAATTTCACTAATTATTGAGGTTTTATCTAAATTTCAAACTTTTTAAAGCCAAAAAGATGCTTTCGCGCTACATTTCAGTGCGCTCCCCACCTTTTTGTCGACCAGCCCGCTTGCTCGTAGCTAATATTATTTGGTTTTCTAATTTTGCAGTATTTATCAAGAGCTCCCTAAATAATCCTTTCGATTCAAAAGATAGATTCGCTGCTTTAGTATTTAACACAATCGGTAGAATTTAATAAGATGGACTAGCAATTAAACATTTTATACTACAAATATGTATTTGCGGGGCATCTTTTTTAAAGTCAGAATTTTACAGTAATATAAAAAACCACCTAACATCAATTCCAATTTGGCTTGGATATTAGGTGGATAAAAAATAAAATAATTAACCTTATCTTTCTATAAAAATAGCCATTTGATTACTGTCTTTCTCGAAAGTAAAGCCGCTATATAATTGGCGAATGTGTCCATTATAATCCAATAATTGCATATTGCCAACCTGAGATGCTTCTATAATCATATCTCCTGCTGCTGGCAAACCAATTTGTAGGTTCATTTCAATTTCAGCAAGCATTTCTCTTACATTAGACTTAATCCATTCGTTATTGGCAAATATGTAGAAGCCAGGGTTCTCATCTGTCACATAAACTATTTGGTTATAGTTTGCATCAGTAAGTGCTGAAAGCTCATTTGTTTTAACTTTTGGTATTAACACATCAAATTCCTTTTCGCTCATTTGGATTTTCATGCTGTTAGTTATTTTATCAAAGTCATTTTCCAATACCGGGCTTTGTGCATGCAGCGAATTATTTAACCCAAAAATAAATACCACTGCAAACAAAGTAGTTAGGAGACTTTGTGTTGCAATTCGGAAGTATTTTAAAGTTTTCATGGCTTGTTTACTTTATTGTTGCTCAAATATCATACATATCCATCCCCTATACATGAGGGCAATGCCGAAATTGTCTTTAGGTGATTCACTTATTCGCTGTTAAATAATAAAGTCCACTACCATATTAGTTAAAATGACTTATTTAGTTGTAAAATATATTACAAATAGTTACCACTAAATAAAAACAATACCTTATTATGGTACATATATTATTAAGTAAAACTGATATCAAATGTTTTAATATATAATAATGAAAAGCAATGGTGTGGTAATTATACATGGTGCAGGATTAGGTAGCTTTATTTTAGATGAATTAACTCCCATGCTAAATCTACCCACATTAGCTATTGATTTCCCTAATAGAAGAAAAGGTGATAAGTCAAATCTAAAACTGAACTTTAGGGACTATGCAGAGTCAGTAATTCAGCAGATTGAGCAAAGTAATATCAATAATTTTATTTTAGTTACACACTCTATTGGTGGGTGTATTGGCCTGAAAATAGCCGAGTATTTCCAAGATCAAACTATTGGGTTTATGGGAGTAAGTTCAGCCATCCCTACAAACGGTAATTCATTTATTTCCTGCCTGCCTTATCCACAAAAATTATTGGTGCCTATACTATTAAAAATTGCGGGAACTAAACCGCCAAGTGCAATAGAAACAGGACTTGGAAATGACCTCACCAATGAGCAACTGCAAATGATTATCCGAAATTTCACTCCTGAATCAGAATCAAAATAAAAAACTGCCAAAATTTTAATTGATTTTTTTGAAGAAGTGTTTTAAAAACGAAATTAAACCTCAATGAATAATCATTAAAACTCTCCCCTCTTCAATTTCATGAAAGGTGCTGTATCACGGTTTTTATACCCATGATACATAGTAACTAAAAATACAATTACTGCCGCTACAACAGCTGTTATGGATATTCCTATATTGACATCATTCTGTTCAATTGCAATGGCCACCAAAGCCCAGACGCCTACTACAGCTGATTCGCGCAAATTTCTGTTAAAGGTTAAAAAAATATAAATTCCTGTAGCTATTAATATCATTAATATAGTCCACATTTCAGCTGTTAATGGAAAGCCTTCCCACCCGATGGATACTAAAAAAGCTGCTACATTAGTAACAGAGGCTACTATTATCCAACCAAGGTAAACAGCAAAGGGCCACCACACAAAAAAAATGATTCGTACCGGCTCATCTTTTTTCTCCAGATCTAGCCTTAAGGCTAATACTAATAAACTAGCTAAAAGAATAAACATAACTATTACAGAAAAACCGATA
>JBEPWY010000443.1:0-2872 GCA_041642185.1 Marivirga sp. | reverse complement strand
TAGTTGAACTAGTAGGTCAGGTGGCAGAAGCCATTAATATTCCTTTTACAGTAGGTGGAGGAATAAGCACTGTTGAAGATGTTTCAGTATTGTTAGCCGCTGGAGCTGATAAAGTTTCTATAAATTCTGCGGCCGTACGTAACCCGGCAATCATTAAAGAAATGGCCGATGAATTTGGATCTCAGTGTGTAGTGGTAGCTGTCGATTCCCGCAAAGTGGGAGATAAGCACCTGGTGCATACGCATGGAGGGTCAAAACCTACAGAGTGGGAAACAGAAAAATGGATACAAAAGGCAGTTGAATTAGGTGCAGGCGAGATATTGCTTACTTCTATGGATCACGATGGGACAAAGTCCGGTTTTGCCGATGATTTGCTGGCCAGGATATCCTCTTTAGTGAATGTACCCATTATTGCTTCAGGCGGAGCAGGTAATATGGAGCATTTTTTTGATACCTTTACCAAAGGGAAATCTGATGCGGCATTGGCTGCCAGTATTTTTCATTTTAAGGAAATAAGCGTACAGGATTTAAAAGCTTATTTAAAAGATAAGAATATTAGCATCAGAATTTAAAAAGCTATTGATCCAAACTCATAATTCTACAATTCGTAATTCTAAATTAACAATGGAGATTCCTAATTTTTCAAAAGGTGAAAACGGACTTTTGCCCGCTATTATACAAGATAACATTACCAATAAAGTATTAATGCTTGGTTATATGAATGAAGCGGCTTTACAACAAACCCGAGAAGAGGGTAAAGTAACTTTCTTTAGTCGAAGTAAAAACAGATTGTGGACCAAAGGCGAGAGCTCTGAAAATTACCTGCATGTAAAAGATATTACTTTTGATTGTGATAAAGATGCTATTTTAATAAAGGCCAGCCCGGATGGACCAACTTGCCATACTGGAGCGGATACCTGTTGGAATGAAAAAAATGAAAGCATTGGCTTTATTGCTCAGTTAGAGAAGGTAATTGAAAGCCGGAAAAACGGAGATGACAATAAATCTTATGTAAAGAGCCTTTTTACTAAAGGCATAAATAAGATAGCTCAAAAAGTTGGAGAAGAGGCTATTGAAGTGGTAATTGAAGCAAAGGATAATGATGATGATTTGTTTCTGAACGAGTCTGCAGATTTATTATTTCACTATCTTATTTTACTTCAAGCAAAAGGATTTAAGTTACAGGATGTTGTTAAAATATTAGAAGGCAGGCATCGTTAATTGTTATATGAGAAATGTGGTATTTTTCTTTATTATTTCATTTCTTTTCATTTCATGTAAAGAGAAAGGGGAAAGTCCCTGTGCAGAGAATATTATCTGTACAGAGGAATTCATTCATATAACTGTTACAGTTGAAAATGGTGAGGGCAATCCTGTAATGCTGGATAATTTTTACACCTTTATTGATTCTAGAACTAGAATTGAACTGGATAGAAGTGATTTTCAATTTGAAAAAGGAATTTATCCTGTTGTAACAGATGCAAATAAGGATTTAATTGAATTTGAAGGGACTAATGTGGTTTTTGTAGGCGAACTAGATGGTAAGAATGTAGTTGAACACCCAATGATTATTAGTAAAGACTGCTGCCATATTAAACTTGTAAAAGGAGAAACCAAAATAATTAAAGAAGAACTATGAGACTATTATTAATATTTTTAAGCTTTATTTCTATGGCTGCAACTTGTCAGGATAAAAAATCCAAAACACAAAAAGAAAACCCCTGTGACCCAAATATTATGTGTACTCAGGTTTTTGTAACTGTAGACCTGCAATTGGAGGGTAAAGATGGACAGCCTGTTATGCTCGATAGCTTTTATTCTTTAATAAATGGAGAAAAAATTAGCCCGGAACAGGATGATTACCAAAGCAAAAATGGATTTTACCCTGTAGCTACAGATAATGAAATGCCAAAACTTGATTTTGAGGGTACTGAAGTAGAGTTTATCGGTGAAAAAAATGGCAAGAAAGTTATTTCTCATAAAATGATTATCGGTAAAGACTGTTGTCATATAGAAAAAGTATCTGGTGAAGAGAAGGTTATTCTAGATATTTAACCCTATCAACCCATAGTAATATTAAGAGTAATAACAGATAATCATTCATAATCCACTGGTTTTAAGTGGATTTCAGGTTTTTCAGGAGTTTAAATCTAGCTAAGGTTTAGCCTAGGTTATTTCTATCAAGAAAAGAAGTATTAGTCTCTATTTATAAAATACAGATACTTTCTCTAAATCTTTTCTTTCAATTTTAGGGACATAGACCTCTTCAGCCGGATAGCCAACTGGAAGCAATAAAAAAGGGCGTTCATTTTTCGGTCGTTCTAAAATTTCCGATAAGAAATTCATTGGGCTAGGTGTGTGGGTTAATGTAACTAAGCCAGCCTTATGAATAGCAGCGATTAAAAAACCACAAGCAATTCCCACCGATTCATTTACGTAATAGTTATTAGCTTTTTCTCCTTTTTCTTCTTCGTATATTTTCTTGAATACTATAATGAGATAAGGTGCTGTTTCTAAAAATGGTTTTCTCCAGTCTGTTCCCAGTGGTTCCAGGTCTTTTAACCATCTTTCACTCATTCTGCCATTATAGCTCTCTTTTTCCTCTTTCTCCGAGGCATCTCTAATTTTTTTCTTTATCAGTTTGTTAGATACAACACAAAAAGTCCAAGGTTGTTTATGCGCTCCTGAGGGTGCAGTTGAGGCGGTTTTTATAATATTTTCAATTACTTCTTTAGGTACAGCTTTATCAGAATACTCTCTAACAGACCTTCTTTTATCCATTTCTGCATAAAAGTTGGCACTTTTAATGGATCAATCGTAAAACCTGGGGAGTATTGCTTTTTATGCATAGATTTTAGATAGTCTGTAAAGG
>JBEPWY010000442.1:0-2880 GCA_041642185.1 Marivirga sp. | reverse complement strand
TTTCTTTTACCAGTCAAAATATTCGTCTTCATTAAGTTCAACTTCTTTTTTATTTTCTTCTACCGGTTGTTCTCCGGTAATTATTTTTTTAATGGTTTTCGTTTCTTTCTGTATGCGTTCTCCTACAGATTTGAGCGATCGCTGTCCATCCCAGCTTACTTTAAAATCATCGGTGGCACCCACAATTTTGAGGTGTAATTTAGTATAATCATCTGTTTTTTCAATGGCGCCAAAATCTTCATCTTTATCACGTTTTTTGAAATTCTTTAGAGGTACCAGTAAGCGATAATTGATATACTGATCAAAAGTATGGGTTCCTTGTAGTACTATTTCCGATATATTGGATTTGATCACCATCTCCGGCAGGTAAATTGTTTTATTTTCTATGCGGATGGTATTGGTTAGCTCCCCGAAGTTCAGATTCGATAAATCTTCTTCGTTTACATAATCGGAAAGGCTGAGCATAGGGGCGAAATTATTCAATTGTCCGTTTAAGATAGTAGTCTGTATGTCGGCGGTGAAATCATCAGGCTTGAAATTCATTGATTTATCCAGTAGAATGAATGCACTAACATTGGCATCAATTTTACCTTTGAGGTGTCTGTCAGTCAGAAAGTCCTGATTAAAATTATCGAAAGAATAGAAGATGCTATCGATATTAATCTTTTTAAAAGAGGCCGTCGTCTTGATTTTCACCCTGTCATCAGTAACGGTATTAATGGACCCATTCAATAGCATTTCTCCACCACCGCTTTTCAGCTTAAGGTTCTGCGCCTTTAATTCCTGGTGCAGAACATTGATTTTTCCACTTATATCACGGGCAGAAAATCTTTTAAAAGCCAGTTGCTTCACTTTCGACTCCAGATCGAATCGTATATAAGGGCTGATAGAAAACTTGAAAGATTCCTCTTGTTTTTCAAGGGAGTTTTCTTCGTTGGAAAGGCCCGAAAGCAATTCATTTAAGTTAATATTTCGGCTTTTAGTGCTGGCTTCCACTAATAGCGACTGCTTATCCTGCAGTAGGTAAGGTATAATGTTTAGGAAAAAACCATTCATGTTTATGTCCGATTCGCCTATGCTACCGCTCAGAGAGTTAATAGCAATATCATTTTTATTGAATAATAAACGGCCGGAGATATTCTTAAGCGGTAAAGGGTAATCAGCATAAATACCACCTACATCTTTAAGCAATATTTCACCAGAATTATTGACTTTGTGGGCCGTTGAGGCTTTTTCGAAATCGCTGATATAGCCGGAAAGTTTAATATTGAATTCTATTTCGCCTTCTAAATTTTTCATTCTATCCTTTGTAGGCAAAAAAGTAAATAAATCATAGGTGCTCAATATGCCATCGGCTGAAACGCTGAGGTGATAATTGTTAAAGTTGCTCAAGCTAAGCTGGGCGGTAAAAGGCTTATCCTGTATGGTGCCCGACATATTTTTAAGGGCCAAAACACAAGTTTCGAAAGATTGCTTCTTGCCATTGTTAAAAATACCCTTCAGCTGTAAATCGTTTAATTTAGTTTTATATTCCGGATGGAACAAAGAGGCATTTTGCACATTGAAATCGAAATTAATAGCAGGGTTTTCGCTTTTTGTGAGTTTACCAATGATGGTGCCATTGAAATCAGCCTCCCCCGTGCTTCTATAGGCGGAAACAGTTTTACTGTACTGTGCAGGTAATAAAGAGATTAATGTGGTGAAATCAGTGTCTATTCCCGCTATTTGAAAGTTCATATAGCTGTCGTCCAGCTGGTAAAGGCCTTCAATCTGAAATTTATTGTCAGCCACTGTTACATTGGAGGGCTTGATAAAGACCTTTTTCTGCTCTTCATTATAATCTACAGCGGCATTCAGCTTTAGTTTTTTGCTTTCGAAATAAGTGAATTCATCAATTTTAATGGCGTTGGAAGTTAGGTCTCCTTTTGCTTTTATGTGGTAAACATCTTCTTTTTTGATCAATTGTGCATTTACCTTATGGCCTTTGAGCAAATATGATTGGTTGATGGAATGATCTACATAGTTAATGGTGACATTATCTATTTGAATTTCTCTGATGTTGAAATCGAACTGCTGTCCACTTTCTTCTTTGGCAGGATTAGTTTTAATGATCTCGTAATTGTGAATGCCTTCTTTAGTTGTTCTGATGGTGACCTCACCATTTTTTAAAATGATTTTATCAAACTGATAATTTTGTTTGATGAGGGAGATAATATCAAATGAAAGGGAGAGTTGTTCCAGCTTAGCCAGAGGGAAAGAACTACCTTCAATGGATTCTTCAATATCAACATTTTGGAAACGCAGGGAGATATTGGGGAAATCGGTCCACCAGTTTAAATCTATTTGACCTACCTGAATGGGCGTTTGCAGGTTTCTATTAATAACCACAATAATTTGCTTCACCAGTTTATCCTGATTGAAGTATAAATAGGCGGAAACTGCAGTAAAAACAGTAATAAAGATTAAAAGTGCGTATATAAAAAATTTCTTAATGCGCTTCAAATTGCAGTGTTTTTAAACGGAGAACGAAATTATGGAAATATGCGGTATAAAAGCAATGGAAAATTATTTTTAAATGTAAATTTCTGAAAATCAATCAGTAAAATAAATAAATAAAAATATATTTAAATATTTAGCATTACTGATTTGTAAGTATGAAAAAGTGTACTACATTTGCATTCCCAATCAACGAAAGAGTTGCCAGGGGAAACAAAGAATAACAAGGGGATATAGCTCAGTTGGTTTAGAGCACCTGCCTTACAAGCAGGGGGTCGTAGGTTCGAATCCTACTATCCCCACCAAAAAAAAGCCTTTCGATTGATTTCGGGAGGCTTTTTTTATGGCTGATTGTTTTTTTACTTAAATTATTACTAAAAGTAA
>JBEPWY010000441.1:0-2889 GCA_041642185.1 Marivirga sp. | reverse complement strand
GGCATGGGCAGCCTAAGCGCAGGGAATCCCACTAACTATCCGCCGCTTAACCAGGTTTTCTTTGCTTTGGCGGCTTTCCTGGGAGGAAAAAGCATCCTCACCTCCGTGATATGGCTACGGATCTTCATCATCGCTGCCGATATCGGGATATTTTACTTTGGTAGAAAATTGCTGAAACAACTCAAGCTTCCTGAAAGCAACATCTTCCTGTATCTCCTGAATCCGCTGATTATCATTGAACTCACCGGAAATCTCCATTTTGAAGGGGTGATGCTGTTCTTTCTGCTGGCAGGAGTGTATTTACTGCAGCGTCAAAAATGGCTTTTTAGCGCCCTTTTGTTTTCAGCTTCCATAGCGGTAAAGTTGATCCCATTAATGTTCCTGCCCCTACTCTTCAGAAAATTGGGTCTGAAGAAAGCATTGGCTTATTATGCTGTAACAGGTGTCACTTTGATACTATTCTTCCTGCCATTTCTTCCAGGTGCATTTGCTGAAAATTTCATTGCCAGCATTGGCCTTTGGTTTCAGAAGTTTGAATTCAATGCGAGCTTCTATTACCTCATCAGGTGGATAGGATTTCAAGTTGAAGGTTACAACATCATTGGCTACGCAGGACCAGCCTTAGCGGCTGTTGTTTTTCTTTCAATCTTATTCATAGCATCTCTAAAAAGAAATTTAGAAATGAAAGGTTTACTCACAAGCATGATGATCACGATGGTGATCTACTTGCTGCTGGCAACTACTGTGCATCCCTGGTATCTGGCGACTCCGCTGCTGCTTTCTATTTTTACCAGATATAAATTTGTGCAGGTGTGGAGCCTGATGGTGGTGCTGAGTTATTTTGCATATTCTCAACCGGATTATGAGGAGAATTTATGGCTTATAGCAGTTGAGTATTTAATTGTTCTGGGGGTATTAGCTTATGAGATTTTCTTCCAGAGAGAAAAAATGGTTCCCGCTGATCTTGCTGATCGCCGCAGATGAGAATAACACTCAATAATTTCACTAAGAACACTAAGTTTTTAAAGAAGAGCACGAAGATTGGTGAGTTCTATGGTCAGTAAAAGATTTTACTAACTATTTCTAACTGGGATATTACGATGTCATACTGAGCCAGTGACCGCAGGGAACGACGTCGAAGTGCTGTGGGTGTAATATAGTTAATCGTTCCACAAACGGCTTCGACCATATTTTCACGCCCTCCCCGGGCCTGAAAATAGCTACCATTGACGTATTCTAATTACTTGATTTATAGCTTACTTCCATCCCCATTTCTTTAGCCATTTTCATTACGCTCTTTTGCTTATGGAGAATTATTTTCTGCTCGTAATCTTTTATTCCTTTTTCTACGTAATCCAGTCCTTTGACAAATAATTTCCAATAAAGTTCTGCCAATTTTCTAGCAACTGCTTTTATGGCAATGATTGGTCCTTTCCTGGCCCTTATCTTTCTACCGAAAGCTCCGAGAGCTATTTTTTTACTATTGAGAAGACTTGTGGCTGCTTGTTTGAATATTAAACCGGCTTTAGGTTGTCCTTTTGGTTTGTGATTTTTTCTCATTTTTCCTGAGTGGTGCTGTTTTGGAGCAAGGCCCAGCCAAGATGTAAAGTGTTTCTCGCTTTTCCATTTTTTTAGGTCTATACCTACTTCTGCCAAAAGCTGCATCCAAGTGTAATCAGTAATTCCAGGTAAAACAGTAGCATCTTTATTTTTAAATACCGCCAAAAGATACTGATCCAGATTTTTGATGTCCGGCTTATGGTGCCTTACTGGTTTTCGATGTTTTATATTTTTATTCACACCTGAGTTATTGGCACTCAACTTCTTAAGAACTTGATCCAGTTTTTTATCACATTGTGCTATTTGTATCTGATAAAAGTCGTAGCAGGTAACCGCCTGTTCCAGTGCAAAAAGGCCCGCTTGATTATAATGTCCTTTCAAAGACTTGAGTACCTGTTCTTTCTTTGTTTTTAATATTCTAGAATCACACATTTCTACTAGTACCTGGGGATTTCTTTCACCGGCTATAATAGCTCTGATGATCCTCAATCCGCTAGCTCCATGAACCTGACTTAATACTTCCTTCAAACGTATATTCATTGTAGTAAGAGCTTTCTGCATATGGTTTATATGCATTGCTGCACTTCTAATATGATCTTCCCGAAGGCGCTGGTAACTCCGTAACTCTTGTATTAAGTCTTCTGCTACAAAACATTTGCTCAATAAACCATGACTATGCAATTGCTGTATCCATTGACAATCCTTTACATCTGTTTTTCTTCCGGGTACTTGTTTGGTGCTTCTCCCATCCACTAACCAAACATCGATGCCTCTGGTTTGCAGGATATCATATAAGATAATCCAATAAACCCCCGTAGCTTCCATGGCAACTGTATCGATGTTATTTTCGACCAAATAATCTGCTGCCAATTCCAAATCTTCGGTGAAAGTATCAAAGCTTTTTACTTCTCTTCCTTCCAGTCCAACAAAAATTTTACGGGCTCCAATATCGATACCCGCAGCATGCTTGTGTATCTTTTTCATAGCAGAAATTTTTAAAAACCACTTTCAGGAATTTTTATAGCTGAAAGGCTACCATTCGGGCATCAAAAAATTTTGAGCACCAACATCGCTACCACTATTCCCGAAAAGCCAAGCTCAGCCACAGGTATAAAAACACTATGCTTATACCGGCCATTTCGTGGTTTATGATTTCACTATAAATTTACCATACCCACGTCATTTACCTCCGCTAGATAAAAATTTTTTTATCTCCAATCTCAGCCTGACTATATTGATGTCAAACTGGGTTTAAAAAGTATGATGTCAAATTGTAGTTTGAAATATTATCTTTACGTAAACATCTTTATTTTTGAAGGCCTCGAATAA
>JBEPWY010000440.1:0-2890 GCA_041642185.1 Marivirga sp. | reverse complement strand
TTAAAAGAGGTTGTTCAAAGCCATGATTCATATTTCAAGCATCATTGGTTTGATGGAGTTCTCAGAGGTCTATAACCCACAAATCTTGAAGTAAATAATGTGGATAATTATTATAGCAATTACTCATTTCCCTAAATCCTTCATCAATGATCATCTTCTCCAATACTTTTATTACTTTTACGTTAGTTAGAAAATAGTTACTGAACATTTATATATATACATGTCCATTCGTGTTCATTCACTGGTAAAAAAATTCGATCAACAACTGGCAGTCAATAATATTTCCTTCGAAATTGATAAAGGCAATATTGTAGGCTTTCTGGGCCCCAATGGTGCGGGCAAATCCACCACCATGAAGATTATTACCGGCACTCTGCCAGCCACAAGCGGCAAAGTAGAGGTAGATGGTATTGATATTTCGGAAGACCTGCAATCTGTCAAAAAACTGATAGGATATCTGCCTGAACATAACCCTCTGTACCTGGATATGTACGTTCATGAATTCCTGAGATTCTGCGGAGGTATATATGGTCTTAAAGGGAAGAAATTAAATTCCAGAGTAGCCGAACTGGTGCAATTATGCGGTTTGGAGAAGGAACAAAATAAATTGATCGGTACGTTATCCAAAGGCTACAGACAAAGAGTTGGCCTGGCGCAGGCATTGGTCCACGATCCTTCCGTGCTGATTTTAGATGAGCCCACTACAGGGTTAGATCCCAACCAGATAATTGAGATCCGTCACCTTATTCAATCCATCAGCAAAAATAAAACTGTTCTGCTGAGCACTCATATTATGCAGGAAGTGCAGGCGCTTTGTCACCGTGCCATTATCATTAAGGAGGGACGATTAGTGGCCGATCAGCCTGTAAGCGAACTGACTACAGAACAGGAAAAATTTACTATCAGAATTGAACTGGCCTCATCGGCTGATTTCACTTACTGGACCACCCACGAATTAGTAAATGATTTGAAGAAAATAACAGAAACACAATTTTTACTGGAAGCAAAAGCAGATATCAGAAAAGAAATTTTTCAATGGGCTACACAAAATAATGTTGATTTAATAGGAATAGCTCTTGAAAAAGGAAATATGGAAGAAGTGTTCCAAAAACTGACTAAAGATTAAGCCAATGTGGAGCATTTTTAAAAAAGAAATAAATACTTTCCTGAATTCCCTCATCGCCTATATGGTAATGGCTGTTTTCCTGATTAGTATGGGTTTATTAGTTTGGGTTTTCCCTGATACTTCCATTTTTGAATATGGATATGCTGATTTAGGTATATTTTTCAATTTGGCACCTTATGTATTTATGTTCCTGATACCTGCCATTACCATGCGTGCTTTGGCGGATGAATCTAAATCAGGCACCCTAGAATTGTTGCTCACCAAGCCCATCAATGAATCAAGTTTATTAATAGGTAAATTTTTGGCAGGAGTAGCCCTTGTAGTGGTTACACTCATACCTACTTTCGTCTACTACTTCTCATTGTCCTATATCAGCAATCCTGCAGGTAATGTAGACACAGCCGGGATAATGGGTGCTTATCTGGGATTGATCTTATTGGCCTCATCTTATACCTCTATAGGTATTTTTGCTTCTTCATTGTCTGATAACCAGATAGTTGCTTTTATTATCGCTGTATTTTTCAGTTTTATATTCTTTATGGGTTTCTCATCACTTTCTAATTTGGAAGCTATGTCAGATATAGGTATTCAATTGGAAAATCTGGGAATGATGGCACATTATGATGCTTTAGGCAAAGGAGTGATAGATTTAAGGGATGTTATTTATTTTATATCTATGACAATTGCGTTTTTGGGAGCTACTTTCTGGATTTTAAAAATGAAAAAATGGAATTCTTAAACCGAAAGACAACCGAATATACGCTGAAATTCCTGATCGTACTGGTATTTCTTTTTCTGGTAAACTTCCTTGTGCGCTATACTATTATGCGTTGGGATTTAACGGAGGAGAACCGCTATACTATGAGCCCAGCTACAGAGTCACTTCTGCAAAGTTTGGAAGAGCCCTTATATGTGGAGGTATATTTAGCAGGCGATATTAATCCGGAATTTTCAAGATTACAAACTGCCATTAAACAGACACTCGATCAGTTTAAGGAGTATGCTCATGGAAATCTGCAATATAATTTCGTCAATCCGGACCAGGCAGAATCCAAAAAGGCCCGAAATCAGTTTTATAATTACCTGATAGATAAAGGTATTCCTCCAACCACTGTTTATGATGACCAAGAGGGGCGTAGGTCACAAAAAATGATTTTCCCCGGTGCGGAGTTAAGCTATAAAGGCCAAAGCTTGCCTGTTATTTTATTAAGTGGTAATAATGCTGCCGGGGCGAAGGAAGCTATTAATCAATCAGTAGAAAATTTGGAGTATGAACTAGCCAATACTATCAAAACACTCACCGAATCAGAAAGAAAGAAAATTGCTTTAATTCAAGGTCATGGAGAACCTTCCGGGGCTCAGGTTTTTGGTATGAAAGAAGCATTGGAAAAAAAGTTTGATATTTTCGCATTGACCGATTTAACTCAGCTATCTCAATTTGATGCTGCTTTATTTGTAAAGCCGACAGAGGATTTCTCTAACTCAGAATTATATGATATTGACCAGTTCATCATGCAAGGAGGAAAAACAATGTTTTTTCTGGATGGTTTATCCATATCGGTTGATAGCATTAAAGAATATGGAGCAATGGCCTTGCCTATCAATAACAGTCTCAATGACATACTTTTTAAATATGGTGTGCGCGTAAACCAGGATGTTTTACAGGATGTGAACAGCGGGAATTTCCCTATTGTGACCGGAAGAATGGGGCAGGATCCTCAAATTCAACTTTTACCATGGCCTTATTATATTATTTTTAAAAAT
>JBEPWY010000439.1:0-2936 GCA_041642185.1 Marivirga sp. | reverse complement strand
TCTAGTTTTAGTCAGTTTATTAATGAGCGAATTGACCATCCTTTTTTATATAAAATGGTGAAAGATAGCATTAATGAATTTGTTCAAATTTATATATGCTCAATAAAAAACTATAAGAATTATAAAGTACATTTTGTGGGGTCTGTTCCATTCTATTTCGAGCAAATAGTAAAGGAAGTAGCTAAAGAAAACCATCTAAAAGAAGGTGGATTTATAGAAGAGCCTATTGATTTATTAGTTTCTTATTTGATAAAGAAACATTACAACGTATAAATAAATTTATGCGTTAATTAAAACAATGCTTAAATGCTAAGAACCCTTTCTTAAACTTATTTGGGGGTAGGAATAATTTAATTTCAGCTAGATAAATTTTATTAAGCATTTGATCAACCAGTTAAAAAAACAGCTTGAAAATATGTGTAAAAATGGAAACAATTTAATACATATTGAATTACTAAAAACCAAGTATTAAAATGAAAGTTAGCATCGGGATTGATATTGGCGGAACGAATACAAAATTTGGAATTGTAAGTCCTGAAGGAAAGATACTTTTCCACGGATCTATCCCTACTCAGGGGGAAGCTAAATTTGAAGATTTTATTAAATTACTAGCCTCCGAGATAAGAAAAGGATTAAAAATTAAAGAACACCAGGTTTTAGGCATAGGCGTAGGCGCACCTAACGCCAATTACTATAAAGGGACTATAGAACATGCCACTAACCTTAGATGGAAAGGAATTTTACCTCTTGCTAATGAATTGGAAGATGAATTTCAGGTTCCAGTAGTGGTTACCAATGATGCTAATGCCGCTGCAGTAGGCGAAATGATTTTTGGAGGCGCCAAGAACATGAAAGATTTTATAGTGATTACACTTGGCACTGGCTTAGGTTCAGGTATTGTCTCTAATGGGAAAATAATCAATGGCGCACATGGTTTTGCCGGTGAATTAGGACATACTACTGTAAATTATGTAAATGGCCGTTTCTGCGGGTGTGGTAAAAGGGGTTGTTTGGAAACCTATGCATCTGCTACAGGAATTAAAAGGACAGTTTATAAATTACTTGCTGATCATACAGAAGAAAGTGAACTACGCTCTGTTAGTTTCGATGAATTAAGTGCGGAAATGATCACTAAATATGCGTTAAAGGGAGACTTTATTGCCAAAAAAGCATTTGAGTATACGGGCAGAATACTCGGAACTAAACTAGCTGATACTGTTGTGCATACCGATCCGGAAGCAATATTTATTTTCGGAGGATTGTCTTTGGCAGGGGATTTGATTTTTAACCCTACCAAAGAGCATATGGAGAAGCATCTGATGCCTGTCTTCAGAGGAAAAGTGAAAATCATCTCTTCTCAGTTACAGAACCAATCTGCTCCTATTATTGGAGCAAGTAGTCTGGTAATTGATATGTTGAATGAGCAGGAATCAGAGTTATATGACAATAATTAATTTCTCTCAGCAATCACCAAGAATTAATTACTTTTTTCTTCTATTCTAAAGGGACTAATTCGTAATTGTTGTTCTTATTGAACATATTGAGTTTTTCCTTGGTGTACCTGATGTTGGTAATATCAGCTTCCCCTATTTGATCCTGCAGACCAGTTTCTTTATCCCAGTTCCAGAACTTCCATTTAGTTGCTATATAGGTTGTATCTACTTCTTTATAATTGCTATAGGTGATAGCATGAATATTATTTTCAGCTTCTTCCACAGTTCTATCGCCTATAGTGACTATATAAGCCATTGCCTCTAAAAGTTTAGTTTCATCATTCTGATAAACGTAATACCAATCATCTGGGGCATCGCCGGTACCAGAATTAAAATGCAATTTAACAGCTTTTAAAGTATCTCCTTCTCTTAAAGGCATTGTTTCGGGTTCTCCCCATTTAGTACCTTCATCTGAAAATTTAAAGGGTGCCAAAGCAAAATATTGCCATGCTAGCGCATCAAACCTGGCGTCCGGGTAATTAGCCGTATCAGGAGTTAAATATACTTCCTCGCCATCATATAGAATGCTGACACCATTAGGCTTTTCAATTTTAACTTTTGAAGAATTTGTTTTGGAATAAATAGTACCATTAAGTCTTTCTTTACCACCAAAGGTTAAATTTATATCAAAAGTTATTACGTCATTCGCTTTAAAATCATCAAAATTATGAATTGTAAGCATTTCCTTGATCATAGAAGGCATGTCTTCCCTATCTCTGTAATCAGGTAACTCATAATCAAATCTTTCCTCTTCTTCCAAAGGAGGTTCTTTTTTAGCGTCGTTGCAGGCAGAAGAAAAGAGGATTAAGCTTGTAAATAAAATTCCTGAAAACTTCATAATTAATGGATAAGTTGAATGCTATTGAATTAATAGACTTATTATTATAAATACATATACTGGCTATCATAGGTTTTGTTTCAAAAGATCCCTTCAACTGCCGATAGATTACCTAATTTGTATCAGCGCCTAAACTTCAATTTTTATAAATAATAAATCACAGTGCTAATAAATTATAACCAATCAATTTCTATCTTCGTTGCTCTAAATTAGCATAAGCATTTAGCCTTAATATGATAGTAGATAATAGTACAATGGAAGCCGCAATTGATCATTTGGCTGAACAAGGGTATTTCATCTGGGATGATTTTATTCCTGCTTCCTCAATTAAAAAGCTGATTGATATTGTTAAAGAGAATAAAGAGGAGGGTGATTTTAAAAAAGCCGGCATTGGTAAGCAGGTTCTTTTTCAAGTAGATAATACTGTTAGAGGAGATTATATTAAATGGTTAGACAAGAAACATCCAAATCCTTTTATTTTAAAACTGCTTGAGGACTTCACCTTTCTAAAAAATTATTTAAATCAAAGTTGTTATTTGGGTTTGAAAGATTTTGAAACCCATTTTGCTATCTATCCTGAAAATACTTTTTACAAAAGACATGAG
>JBEPWY010000438.1:0-2943 GCA_041642185.1 Marivirga sp. | reverse complement strand
CACTTTTTTTGAGAAGAAAAACTGGAACAATGTGGGGCTTAGCTGTGACAAAGCCACTTTTCCTAGTTGCAATATTGAAATTAGGCTCTTTTCCATTGAATAGGCAATCTAAAGCCTCTAAAACAGAGCTTTTTCCGATACCGTTATTGCCAACAATTCCACAATAACTATGTCCATTTGAAAGAGGTATATACTTTATGCCAGAATAAGTTTTGACGTATCTAAGAAATGTTCCAATTATCATATTTCGATTCTCTTTAATTCTGACTAAGGCTGACTAAGGCTCTTAAACCTTTTAATTATCTGCTCTTTATAATATTTAATGTTCATTAATGCCCTTCAGTACTTTCGTTTTTAAGTTATCTTACAAAATATAAGGGATTGGCTACAATAAATGACTATCAACATTGCTAATTATTAATTCATTTATAGCTGATAGCCCTAATTTATTTAGCTATAACATCAATGTGTTTATTCATTTTCTCAACTCCCAGAAAGCTTTATAAAATGTTTAGGTATAAAGGTTTTGGCGAATGTTGAATGCTAAAAGTAGTTAATCCATCGCGAAATTGGACGTTCCAAATATAGAGTTTATCGAAAAAAGTCAATTATTTCTAATTTATAGCCTAATCAATAAAGTGGTTGGGTAGGGAATTTGAGAGTTTGAAAGAGGTATTGGAGGACAAACAAAAAGCACAAGCGGATGCTTTCGCTATTGGAATCTGTTTCCAGTTATCACTTACTGGTTCAAGCGTCCACCTATGTCAAGATGCTTAAGCCTTTGATGCCTAAGAAATATTCCCACTAATCCTTAAACTCTGGATTCCTTTTTTCCATAGTCGCTTTGAAGGCTTCGCTTAGGTCATCTGAAAGCAACATGGCGGCATTCCAAGTAGCCATATAATTTAGTGAATCCTCCACCGAATGATCTCGGCTGTATTTCAGCACTTCTTTGGTGCCTCGAATGGACAAAGGAGATTTTGAAGCTATCATGGTGGCCAGTTTTAGGGTGCTTTCCATAAGTTCATCTCTTGATGGTAAACATTGATTCACTAGCCCTAATTCTTTGGCTTCTTTGCCATACACTTTTCTGCCCGTATAAGCCATTTCAGCAAGCATGCCCGGAGAAATTAATTTTGGCAGGCGTTGCAAAGTGCCCAGATCCGCTACCATGCCTAAATCAATTTCCTTAATCGTAAAATAGGCATCATTACTACAATAGCGCATATCACAAGCCGCTATGATATCTACTCCTCCGCCTATACATCCGCCATGCACTGTAGCCAAAACGGGCTTCTTACATTTTTCAATGGCATTAACCGCTTCCTGAAGTGTTAATACTAACCTTCTTATTTCTTCACTTCTTCTTCCGCCACATTCAATTTTTTGATATTGGCTCACTGACATCAGCAATTCTAAATCAATGCCCGCACAGAAGTTTTTTCCTTCTCCACTTAGCACAATGACCCTCACTTCAGCCGTTTCAGAAAGTGTATTAAAGAGTTCCTTCATCTCTGTCCAGGCCGGCATATGAAGTGCATTGGATTTTTCCGGCCGATTGAAGGCTATGCTTGCTACTTTGTTTTCAATTTCAACTTTAAAATATTGAGGTGTGCTTTCCATGATATTATGCCTTAATGATTTTTCTAAATTAAGAATTGATTTTCATTTTTTAAGTTCATTTCTAAAGTAAGGTAGGAAATTATGAAAGATTCTTTTACACTATTGGGATAGAGATTTTAAATATTGAAAGTGGTTTTCAAAGCTTGATCATGAGTTAAAAACTCGATCTTTATAGAATTCTTTCTGCAAACAAGTACTAGCTAGATTAAATCACAACATTTGTGATTTGTCTGGGTGATGTAATCTTTTTGGATACTAAATTCATACGGCCACTTGCAATAATTATTAATTCCTTATGGCTTAGGTTATTTATCCTTTAGTTTTAATCTCAATTGCCATAATCCGATTCTGTTTTATAGCTTCAATCTCCTCAATCACACTCTCTACATCTAAAATGTATTTGAGAAGTTTTGAACAAGCACAAGCGGACGCTTGCGCTATTGGGGAATTTCTATCTCCACCGTTTTTCTCTTTTTAAATAGAAGTTATCCTTCAGTTTTGTAAATGTGGAGCCATTTTGATGCGCTTTATCTGTTTTTAAAAAGTAAAAGTCCCCAAACTCTTTTGTATGGTTAATTTTCAGTCGAGATTTTGATTTCTCTATTTCCAGACTGGCAAGATTATTATCCCGTAGTTTTTGTCTAATATTATTTATTAGTTCAGGATTTATTTTAAGCATTTTAATTTTTGTATTAATCTCCACATCCTTTTGAGACTGATCAATAGTAACTTTCCACAAGCCCGTTAATGCAATTGAAGTATCATTTTTGATAATATTCAGATTCCCATCTACATATTTAAAGCCAAGAAAACTAGAATCGTTTAAATTTAGGGTATAATAATTCGGCTTACCTGAACTATAATAACTCCATCTATCAAAACTTTTACCAAAAGTCATAGATAAACTACGGCCGGAGTCAAGCTTAAAGTATGGGTATGTTTTTACATCACTGTCTCTGTTCAGCAGCCATTCATGATCAGTATTGAAAGACTCAATAATGTTATTTGTTAAATTATTAAGTCGGAAATTATATATCATGGTTTTCACGAATCCATAATATATTCCAAGAGATAGTAAAAGAAGCATAATTACTACTTTTAGAATCTGGAATACCTTGAGGTCGTGGATTGACTTGAATCGTGGTTTATTAAGAACTTCTTCTTTTGTTAATTTGGCAGCTTTTGAGTCTTGTTTATTTATTACTTTTCGGTCTCCATAAACTTCATTAAATTTCTCAAAGGGTTTTTTAGCCTTTCGCTTGTATACCTCCTTTCGCATGCCAAAACCCATATACCCCATAATGATTCAAATTATTTTTG
>JBEPWY010000437.1:0-2943 GCA_041642185.1 Marivirga sp. | reverse complement strand
AGGTTCCGCTACAGTAGCACTTTGACCATTTCCAAAGCTCCATTGGTAGTTTTCAACATTTTCCAATGATGAGGAAAAATCCACTTCCAATGGCAGGCAGCCCTCTACTACAGAAGGGGTGATTTGTGCAGAAATGTTGTTTTGTAAAAAAAACAGAAATGCCAATGTTAAAAATGATAATATTTTAGATTTATAGGTCATTTCTTTTGATTTAAATAATAACTAATACTTTTCCACTCTTTTGAAGGTCTTCTCCTTCGTGGCTTGTTGCAATTACTTCATACATATAACCCCCTGTAGGAACTTGATTTCCATTAAAAGTGCCATCCCATTTTTGCTCCAAGGAATTACTATTGAAAAGAACTTCACCATATCTGTTATAAACCACTAATTTAAATTCTTTTACACCTTTAGCAACTGCACCAAATTTATCATTAAGTCCGTCATTATTGGGTGTAAAAGCTGTAGGCATTTCCACCGAAAATGAATTAAAAAGCTCCACCTCGTTGGATGCACTGATTATGCGATCACCCGAATTGCTTATTGCCACTATTCTGTATTTTACACCTTCAGCAACTTCTTGTCCTAATAGCTGATTAGGACTTAAGCTACAAAATAAAATTGAAAATGTGATTAAAAGCTTTTTCATGGCGATATTCCTCTTTATTATATTGTAAAGTTGGGAACATTCGAGCTCTCATAGATGAGATGAATCCGTATATTGAAAAATAGGTGAATGACGGATTTAACTAAGGGAATCACCTAACATACTATTTTATATTGGGATAAAATATGGCGATATACACATTTAAGCAAATAACATTTATTCACTATTGGTCAGGTACCAGTAATAGTTTATTGCAAAAGAATAATTAAATCACAGTAATTTAATTAAACATGCTTTTATACCAGTTTAACATTGCCTACTGAATTAACTACTAAACCCACCTTAAATTAATTGCCAGATATACCTAATAAGTATCATAAATTAGTATCCTTTACCAAGATACCAGATGGATGAATTATCAGACAGAATACTGTTAATTAAAAAGATGGTGATTAAATACGCTAATTAATGTTTACATATAGAAATATATTTATTGACATTCAAAGTTGTAATATTTCCCCCATCTGTAAATCAGGATAATACTTATTTTCAATTTTAAGTAAATGACTTAATTTGCTTAGAGAAATACTTATTAAAATAATTTGTGGTAGCCCACAGGAGAGTAAAGTATAACATTTATAAAATTTTCAACACTTTCATTCTTTCCATCCTTATTATAAAAATTGATTAAATAATTTTAATTATGAAGAAGTTCCTTTTATCTTCCGCATAAACAAGAGTATTAGCGGTCGCATGACGAAATTTAAAACAATTATCACAAGCATTCTCATAATAGGTATTTTCTCCTTCTCATCATATGCTCAAACAAGCTATGGATTGAATACAGGTCAGTCTTTTATAATAGGGAAAGAAAACAACCAAAATTGGAATATCGGATATGTCCAGCACCTTGGTGGAATGATAGCTTTTTATATTAACGAAGACATTCAATTCCAAACTGGTCTGAGTTTTGAAAGAATATATCAGAAAAAATATTTTGATTCCTCTTCCTTCAGTAATTCTAATGATGTAGCAATTGATGCTTCAAATGAAATCTCATTTAAAGTTTTTAACCTGAATTTACCCCTTCTTGTGAGATTTAATATTAGTTCTCATTCCAAAATTTACTCAGGAGTATATTTAGGATATCAGTTAGGGCACAAGAATGAAGGTAGAGATAAGAGCTTTCGCTTTGATCCAAAAGCTCCAATAAACACTTTTAATACCGGCCTGCATATTGCTTATGGTTATAGGTTTAATAAATTAGAGCTTATAACTCAACTGGATATGGAGTTCAGAGACCGGTTTTCATCGGCCCCCTACTATAACTCCAATACATTATTTATACCTGGATTATCCCTACAATATAATTTCGAAAAGAAGTAGTTTCCCTCCTTTTTAGATTTCAGCCAGCATTTCTTCCACGGCCTGATATACTTCTTCTATTTCTTCTTTACTAATGATATAGGGAGGCAATATATAAATGACATTACCCAGTGGGCGTAGCAGTATATCTCTCTTTAAAAAGAATGGGTAGAGTTGATGCCGTACTTCATTTACATAAGAGGTGCCTTCCGAAGTTTTTAGTTCCAAAGCGAAAATAGTTCCCATTACCCGGCTATTGAGTACTTTCGGATGATTTTGTATTTTCTCATGAAATGTCTTTTGCCATTCTGTAATATTACTGATTTGTACTTGTGTTGCGTCCTCCATCAATAAATCGAAGCTGGCAATGGAAGCAGCACACGCAATAGGGTTGGCCGTAAAGCTATGTCCGTGAAAGAAGGTTTTCATGATATCAGTACTCTTATAGGCTTCCATTATTTCAGCAGTACAAGAGGTCACGCCTAAAGCCATAGTTCCTCCTGTAAGCCCTTTTGATAAGCAGAAAATATCTGGTTTATTACTTAAATAATCGGAGGCAAAGTTTTTTCCTGTTCGGCCAAAACCAGTAAAAACTTCATCGGCAATGCAGATAACATGGTGTTTTTTGGCCAATTCCAGCAGCTTATCCAGCAATTCAGGCGCGTACATTTTCATGCCGGCAGAGCCTAACACCAATGGCTCAAATATAAAAGCAGCAATCTCATTACTTTCAATTAAGTGTTCAAACTGACTAATCATTGCTACCTCATTATCCGAAGTAGGCATAGGCAGAAATTCCACATCGAATAAAAAAGGTGAAAAAGGCGCTGAAAAAGGCCCTCTGTCCCCTACTGACATAGCTCCAAAGGTATCGCCATGATAGGCACCTTCAAATGCTATTACTTTGGTGCGAGATTTCTTACCTGTATTGTACCAATACTGGAATGCCATTTTTAATGCCACTTCATTGG
>JBEPWY010000436.1:1286-2951 GCA_041642185.1 Marivirga sp. | reverse complement strand
ACTGTGGGATCGCCCATCTTTAAAGGAAAAGTATTCTTTTTTCAAGTTTTTTCCTGGTGCATTGGCGGCAGTTATTGTAAGTATTATAATTAATGAGCTTTATACTCTAATGGCTCCGGGAATGGTGCTTTCCGGAAGTCAGTTGGTAAAACTACCTGAGGCTGAATCAGCATCTGAGTTTTTTAGCTTTTTCACCTTTCCTGATTTTTCACAAATTAGCAATCCTGAAATTTATACTATTGCATTAAGTATTGCTTTCATTGCTAGTTTAGAATCATTGTTAAGTACAGAGGCTGGCGATAAACTTGACCCCTACAAACGTAGAACTTCAACAAATGCAGAATTAAAAGCTCAAGGAATAGGTAATATTGTGGCAGGCTTTATAGGTGGCCTTCCTATTACTGCAGTAATTGTTAGAACTTCTGCAAATGTTGCATCCGGTGGTAGAACAAAAGTATCCACTATAACACACGGACTTATTATGCTAATTTGCGTTGTCAGTATTCCTTTTCTGCTTAATAAAATTCCATTAGCTGCTCTTTCTGCAGTATTATTTGTAGTTGGTTATAAGCTAACTTCTATCACATTATTCAAGAGTATGTACCGTCAGGGAAAAAGGAAGTTTGCGCCTTTTCTGATTACAATTATTGCCGTAATGTTTACGGATTTGATTACTGGTATCATGATAGGTGGGGCGGTTTCTGTATTTGTGATTTTGAGGGACAATTACAAAACAAGCTTCTTCTCTATACAAGGTAACCCAAAAGAAGGTGATACAATCAACCTGGTTTTGTCAGAAGAGGTTACCTTTTTAAATAAAGCCAATGTACTCTTAACTTTGGAACATGTTCCTGAAAACACACATGTTATCATTGATGCCTCAAAGTCGAAAAATATTGATGATGATGTGTTAGAGATATTACAGGAATTTTATAAAAAAGCTGAACCCAGAAATATTACAGTTGAAACTAAGGGGTTGGACAAATTTTTCGAGAGACGAGGAGAATTGGTAATATAAATTTGAAATTCAAAACAGGGATGACTGCTAATTCATCCCTGTTTTTTATCTATTTTTTGAAATCATTTCTGACGCTCGTACTCCTACCGAGATAGTATTCTAAAAAACCCGGTATTAAGGCCGCTTACACCCACATCATCAGGCTTTGCACTTCTGAATACTCCAACACAATAAACAGGAATAATTTCCTAAAGATCAATTTTCGTTTGTATATAATTTGTTTTTGTACAGCCATAACTTGTGCCGCCTTATCGGTATAGGATTCGCATGTCCACATATTCCTGCCAGAGGCAGGCAAGCTATCCTCAGTTGGCTGATAGCTATCGGGATCAACCTCGAATATTTATGCTCATTTCATTAGATTAACGCTAGCTACTTCATATACTATTGTACTTATAAAGATTAATTTTGTTAGAATTATTCAATTCTGGAGAAAATAATTATATTTACTTCTACGCAAAATAGAAATAAATAAATATTATGCATCTTAATCACTTCTTAAAATTTCTCCTGGCATTTGTTTTATGTATTTCCTTCAGCAGATGCCATAATTCTTCTAAAGAAGTAGGCATTTTTTTAGACCCTTTTGCTGCTAATAACAATATTTACCCACCAGATTCAATTTACTCAGGGCCGTTTTTTTTTGG
>JBEPWY010000436.1:0-1276 GCA_041642185.1 Marivirga sp. | reverse complement strand
TGTTGGCAATTATGATTACCCCACCGAAGTAGTCCAAAGAGATTATCCTTGGAAAGAAATTGCAAATGGCCAGCCTATTACCCAGGAAAATGCTGCTGATTATATAATGGCAGCGAGAAATTATATAAAGGAGGCTATGTCAGTTATGATTAATGAACCTGCTCAATGGCCAGGAAGTATTCATCGAAAAGACTGGTACAATATGGCCTGGAGCGGACAGAGCTATCAAAATACAGAATGGGACGGTCTGGAAACTGTTTATGGCACCATGACAGGGCAAGTATTGAAAAATGATGTTTTTACGGATTATGGTTTTTCACAACCCATGCAAAACCATGCTTTAGTTTACTATAATGATTTGGCTGCAGTGACTTTGAATAAACTGTGGAAATCAAAAGATCCTAGTGGTTTTTATCCTAATTATACGACTGAAGCAGCACAGTTTGAGCAAAATGCTATTATTATAAAAGCCGCCGGAACTACCGCCACAGGAAACGATTGGGACTTAATGGAAGGTGCAGGAACCTTTCCTATTTACAGAAAAATGGCTTTTGGCCCTGACACAGTTAAAGGACCTATGTTGCAAGAACTAGCATGGATTCAATTTGATATCATTATAAAAGATACCATTGCCGCTCCAGAAACAGGCTGGGTATTCTCAACTTTTATTTATGACAAAAACAGTAGCGGCGCCAATACTTTTGACCGCCTGGAACTGTTGGGGGTAAGCTGGGGAAATGATCCAGATCAAATGGATACTAAAAAAAATCTTACGCAAACTTATATAAACCCGGCTGCACCTGATTACTATCGTGCCAATATAGGTTATGGAGGCAGGCTTTCAGGCCCAATAGATGTTGCTCTTGTTGGTGGTATAAAAGCAAACAATAAAAAGGACAGTGTTTTTGTATTGAATGAACAAGGGAAAGCAAAAAAAGGAAAATCTTATCTGCACTTCCGCGCATCTGCCTGCTTTAGTTGCCATAGCACAGCCTCATTTCCGGCACAAAACGATTTTTATCCATCTCCTAAACAAGATCTTGTTTATACCGATACTCTTTACAATCCAAACTCAAACGGATGGCGAAACTACTTCGAAAACCGGCCTGGCACAGAAATTATGCCCGCCCTTGATGGTAAACAAAAATCCACAATGGCATTGGATTATGACCTGTATATGCAATTTGCACTAAACAACTCCTTGCAAGGACTTCATTTTGAGGTGGTTGACAAACCAGCCTTGCCAAAAAGCTATATACCTTTAGATAAAAAGAAG
>JBEPWY010000435.1:0-2962 GCA_041642185.1 Marivirga sp. | reverse complement strand
ATGCTGAGTTTATGACTAATTCATGTGTATATAATTGTTTTTTTATGTCACATGGAATTCCCATAAATATATTCATCCCTCGGTTGGTATATTAGGGATTCTCTATTTATGCTCATTTCATGTGTATATCATTTATTTTTTTACGGTCACAAGGAAAATCTGATTTCCCTAACCTACTCCAAACCTTGATTTTTTTTCTTAATATTCCTGCCAGAGGCAGGCAAGCTATGCTAAATTTTAATGCTAAGTTTAAGACTACTTCATATTGCCTGACCGGTTTCTGTATGCACCTGTGATGCAATAGGTTTAGATTTAATAAAAATAGACTCCAATAATTCTGCCCTATGGTTATAGGTATGTGCTGACAATACTTTTTTATAAGCAGCATCACCGATTTCTTTTGCTCTTTCAGGAGTGAGATTTCTTAATAATTCTGCCACATCCTCTCCATTATGGGCCACTAATATTTCTTTGTCAGGCTCAAAAAAATACTCTATACCTTCCCAATAATCCGTAATAATACAAGCCCCTGCGCCTGCTGCTTCAAATACTCTTGTTGCAGGAGAAAACCCGTACTTGGCCATACTGTCTCGACTGATATTTAATACTGCGGCCGGCGTACAGTTCAAGGAGTTATGGTCCTTGGTGTAAACATGTCCCAAATAATCTACATTTAGCGGCATATTTTTATCCTTCCATCCATTTCCTCCTAAAAGAAAATGATGATCCGAAAGCTCTGCTGCCGGTTTAAGAAAAAATTCTTCCACACGCGCCTCTCTATCAGGAAGCCTGTTGCCTAAGAATGCCAATGTTCCTTCAAAACGTGGCTTAGGGGTAACGCGGAAATGCGTATCTGTATCCAATGCATTATAAATAGGAATACATTTTTTAGCGCCATTTTTTTCATAAGCATCTATTACAGGCTGGCCTCCACCATATGTTAATATATAATCATAATAAGGAATCAACATTTTAAACTGATCCTCAGGATCATTATGGATCCTATCTAAAGTAGCAGGTGCATCCACGTCCCAAAAAATCACCAGATTATCTTCCTTTTTCATTCGGGCAATCTCAAGCTCCAATAGCTCATCATAGGCCCCTACTCCACTGGCTTTAATAATTACATCTGCCTGGGAAGCTTCAACAAGGATGTTGCGAAGCATTTCTTCATTTTCCTGATAAACCACCACCTTACAATATTCCGGATCGGCTATATCCCTATGCTCCTGGCGCTCATATATATTAGGCTCATAAAAAGTAATCTCATGCCCCATTTGGCTTAATGATTTTACTATTCCTCTATAATAGGTTGCTGCCCCGTTCCAGTAAGCAGAGACTATACTGGAGCCAAAAAATGCAATATTCAATTTAGTGTTATTTTTCATATTCTAAGGATTTTACTTGTAAGGGGTAAATCAGATTTGAATCGATTCCCATTTGATTAAATATTTCTTCGAGTTCATTTACCCGATGTGCGCATGTATGATTTTCTAGAATGGTTTTACGCCCGTTTTCAGAAAGATTTTTAGCTAATTTTTTATCTTTTAAAACCTTCTTCAACTGTTCAACCATCTCCTCTCCATTCTTGGCCACTAAATAATCTTTGCCTTGAGAAAACAGCTTTTCTTCATCTTTCCATGGGGAGCATATTAAAGGAATTCCGCATGACATAGCTTCAAAAGGACGTATAGTGGGTATGCCTGGAAGTAAATCCACATAATACCTGCGAGGCACGTGAACAGTAACTTTATATCGGGCGAAAACTTCAGGCACTTTATAGTTGGGCAAATAGCCCCCATATTCTATACCTGCTTCCCTAAGGGCAACTAAAGCTTTTTGGGGATATCTGACCCCGTAGACAGTTGCTATCAAGCCTAACTTTTTAACAGGGTTGATTAAAAACTCCATTAATTCTTCGGTACGTTCATTATCTCCCCAATTTCCGACCCAAACCAAATGGCCCTCCTTTTCAACTTCAGGTTTAGGCGAGAATATTTTTACATCTGCGGCTTCATGCCAGGTCCACACATTATCCATCCACTTATTTTCCCTGTATATATTTTTGATTACCTCGCCAAAAACCAGCGCTCCGTCATAATTACTGAAATCATATGCCGACATGCTATCAGGTTCAGAAACAGCTCTATGATGGGTATCGTGAAATAATAATTTATAACCGAATTTTGATTTGTTTTCGCCTATAGCTTTAACGAAATCATGTTTGTTCCATTCATGAACTATAACAAGCTCAGCGTTTTCTAACATATCCTCATAATCAGGATGTTCGGCATCGTAACTCAGGGTTTTTAAAGTAGGGTAATACTGCTGATATTCCCTTGCTTTCTCTTTTCCGTGATCTTCTTTAAGGTTATTTATGCTCCAGTTTTCCTCAGGCTCATAAACCTTTACATCATGACCTCTTTTTAATAGTTCCTTTACAGTTCCTCTTAAAAAATGGGCGTTGCCATGATTCAGTCGGATGCAAGCGAGTGATAAAAAAGTACTATGTTCATAATCTTAATTTTTAATTTCTAATCTACTGGTACCAAAAGCTTTTCATATAGCTTCATATATTCTTTGGACATTTTTTCTGCCGTAAATTCTTTTGATCTTACAAATGCCATATCGGCCATTTTATTCCTAAGCGATACATCAGAAATAAGCTTTTGAATAACAGCCTTAGCCTCTTCTTTATCATGAGGGTCAAAATATAAAGCGGCATCGCCCCATATTTCCTCTAATGTATCCAAATTGGCAAGGGCCAATGCACAGGAAGCTTTAGCTGCTTCCAATATGGCTAATCCAAAAGGCTCATAAATAGCCGGCATAACGAAAACAGAAGCACGGCTCATATGGTCATGTATTTTATCCCTTGAAAGCTGCCCCAGAAAATTCACATTTTTCGGTTTTAACAATTCGCCTTTTCCCGGGTCATTATTGTTGCCTGCTATATATACCG
>JBEPWY010000434.1:0-2966 GCA_041642185.1 Marivirga sp. | reverse complement strand
ATCATGCCACCAGATATCCCTACCTGATTTCATTACTACCTCGTCACCTGTTCTTTGGTAAACGATCACATTTTCAACTATACCTGATGTTTTTTCAATAGCTTCATCTACCACCGCTTTTACAGGAATAGATTTGGCACCTCTGTAGTTTCCGTCGGAGGTCAGGATCATTTTGGCATTACAATCAATTATACGGTCAGCCAAAGCATTTGCTGAAAAGCCTGCAAATACTACTGAATGAACCGCTCCCATACGGGCACAGGCAAGCATGGCAATAGCTGCTTCAGGCACCATAGGCATATAAATTATTACTCTATCACCCTTTTTAACACCATTTGCTTTTAAGGTATTGGCAAATTGACTGACTTTATTAAAAAGTTCTTTATAGGTTAAAGTTCTGTTTTCTTCTTTAGGATCGTTTGGCTCCCAGATAATGGCAGGCTTATCTTCTAAAGTGTATAAATTTCTTTCAAAAATATTTTCTGTGATATTTAATTTTCCATTGACAAACCATTTTACATCTGGCCCTTCAAAGTTCCAGTCCAGCACCTTGTCCCAGCGCTTCTGCCAGTGAAAAGAGTCGGCAATCCGTGCCCAAAATCCTTCCGGATCCTGTACACTTCTTTGATATTCATGAATATATCCACTAAGGGTATGTATTCTATCACTCATAATTATATTGATTTAATTTGAACAATGAATTTTTCTTTAAAGTAGTAAAAAAATAAAAGCTTGCCTTGTAAAAAAGCAGAAGTTTCAACTTTTTACATGCTTTTTAAGGGGTTAAGAGCTTTATTTTCAATCTACTATTCTTTAACGGGATCATTCGCTAATATGATTTTCCAGAAGAGACAGATAACCGATCAGATGATCAATCAATTAAAAAAACCAATTTATTTGCCCCTAAATGGATTAATCGCTTATTTAGTTGCTGGAAAAGATCAGAATGATGGACAAGACAATAATCAGCGGTATACAGCAAATAGGAATAGGTGTTTCGGACGTGCAGGCGGCATTTAAGTGGTACCGACAAAATTTCGGCATGAGTGTTCCTGTTTTTGAGGAAGCTGCAGAAGCAGCATTAATGTTACCTTATACAGGCGGAGAACCCAGAAGTAGGCATGCTATATTAGCTATTAATATGCAAGGTGGAGGTGGATTTGAAATATGGCAATATACTTCACGTAAACCTGAGGGCCCAAAATTTACTCCCCAATTGGGCGATTTAGGAATCAATATCGCTAAAATGAAAAGCAAGGATGTAGAAGCTACTTATAATCTCTTCAATAAAAGAGGCTTAAATATCTTAGGCGGACTGGAGAAAGACCCTGCTGGAAAGGAAACTTTTTTTATGAAAGACCCATGGGACAATATTTTCCAGATTGTTTCCAGCAACTCATGGTTTCAGAAAAGAAAAACAGATTTAACAGGCGGTCCGAACGGTGCAATAATTGGAGTTACAGATATTGATAATGCAAGAGCATTATATTCTGACATATTAGGTTACGATGAAGTAATTTATGAAGAAGAAGGTGTTTTTGACGACCTAAAAGCCTTGCCTGGTGGTGACAAAAAGGTGAATAGAATATTGCTCAGGCACAGCAAGCCAAGAGAAGGCGCTTTCAGTCCGCTATTAGGAGCAAGTGAAATTGAATTAGTTGTTGCAGCAAACAGAAAGCCGAAGAAAATTTTTGAAAACAGGTTCTGGGGAGATTTAGGTTATATCCATTTATGTTACGATATCAATGGTATGTCTGCATTAAAAGCTGATTGCGAAGCTAAAGGATTTCCTTTTACTGTAGATAGCGCCAATAGTTTTGATATGGGTGAAGCTGCCGGCCATTTCACCTATGTGGAAGATCCGGATGGTACTTTGATAGAGTTTGTGGAAACCCATAAAGTACCGATTATGAAGAAAATCGGTTGGTATTTAAATTTACAAAAACGTGACCCTAAAAAGCCTTTGCCAAGGTTTATGCTAAAGGCGATGGGATTGAGCGAAGTGAAGGATTAGGTTTTTTGGTTAAACTGTAACCAATTTTATAATATCAAAAGCCGTGATTCGTGAGACATGAACCACGGTATTTTTTTTTATATGCTATATTGAATAATTACTCCCATAAAACCGCCATTATTCCACGGAATTAAAATACTGGCTGAATTAACCCTTTCTGACCTCGTTTTGTGCCCCCACAAATGAGCATACAAAATGAGAAAATTACAGCTGAAATTATTATGTCTAAAGCTGACTCGTCCTGAAAATGGTTGACACAATTTAGTAAAAATTGTAAACTTAAATCAGGACGTGACCAGCATTTGTGAAGACACAACTTGTTCCGACCCATCGGGAAAGGCTGGAGGGAACTTTTTTTTGAAGAAAGTAGCCTCCAGAACATTTAAAATTTCATACTTGTCAATTGTAGCTTTTGAAAACTGTCAACTATAACTAATCAACCGCCTCGCCATGTAACTGCTTTTGGTAAAGCTCTGCATAAACCCCACCTTTTTCCATTAGCTCCGGCTCGGTGCCTTGTTCCACAATCATTCCGTCATCCAACACAATAATATAATTGGCCAACTTAGCCGAACTTACCCGGTGGGAAATAATCACACTGGTGCGGTTTTTCATGATTTTCTTCAATGCGTTCAGAATAGAATTTTCAGTTTTTGTATCCACGGCAGAAAGCGCGTCATCCATAATCATTATCTTAGGGTCTCTGGCAATAGCTCTGGCAATAGAAACTCGTTGCTTTTGACCTCCGGATAAGGTAATTCCTCTCTCCCCCAGTTGTGTATCGTAATTTTTAGGGAAATCCATAATATTATCATGCAAATCAGCGTCTTTCGAAGCTTGCAGAATCTGCTCTTCTGTGATGTTGTCTGCCCCGAATGCAATATTGCTTTTAATAGAGTCAGAAAATAAAAAAACATCCTGCGGCACATAACCAATCTGCCCTCTAAGGTTT
>JBEPWY010000433.1:0-2970 GCA_041642185.1 Marivirga sp. | reverse complement strand
GCTGTCTTTAATATGGGATAAATGAAGCTCCAATAATATGGGAAAATGATCTGAGTTTATAGCAGATAATCTTTTCATTCTATGTATCCTGAAATGTGCTGAGCAAAAAACATGGTCAAGAGGCCAGCGAAATATTGGGTACTTTGCATGAAAAGTACTAAAAAAACCTCTTCCTCTTCTGGGGTCCAATAACTGGCTGACTCTTTGAAATAATGTACTAGTGTAACTCCAAGCCACATCATTCAAATCCCCGGCCACAATAACTGGTAGTACTTCCTTGGCCGCTTCTTTTCCAACCATTAAAATTTCGGCATCTCTTGCTGTAGAATAGAGGTTTTCTCCCGGTATAGGGGGTTCCGGATGTAAAGCAAAGAGTTTTATATTGCTTTTGTTTTCAATTACTATTTCTGTCACTACAGAAGGAACTTCTTTTTTTACTAAATGACGAACTTCTGTATTCTGAAGCTCAAATTTAGAAAATATCAGCATCCCATAAGTATTCTCCTGATCTATTAGCACCTGATGAGGGTATTTATCTCCAAAGCTCTTAATACTTTTATCTTTCCACCACTTATCTGTTTCCACCATCAAAACCAAATCGGCATCATTTTCATGTATCAATTTTTCAAGCTTTTCAAACTTGCGGTTGTATTGGTAAACATTGGAAATTAACAGTTTCAAATCTTTCTCCTGTCCTTTTTCTGAGGATTGAATCTGCTTTGGCGAAATTGGTAAAAAAGGATAAATTTGGTAAGAGAGGTAAATTATATTCACCGATAACAATCCAACGAAAATCAAATCAACTGGAAAAACAATACCCACAACCAATGTATAGCCTACCAAGATCAATAAATTCAGAATCCACTTTTGTGAACGGGGAAATTCAAACACTCTGAACGTCCAGTGATCCTTTCGAATCAAGGGAATCAAAGTAAACAGAATGATTATTCCTGCTAAAATGTAAAAGGTGTAGTTATAGTACTCTTGCAATGTTTTAACTATTTAATTTATCCTAAGTAAAAAAAGTAATTAATTGGTATACGTGGGAAACTGTAGAAATATTCTTGTTTGGAAAGTAATTTGTAAATTTCCTTCTTTATACCCATAATTGGCAGAATAAGTTTTTTAATCCCTTACCCAATGCACTTTATCCACAATGGGTTTCCTTTTACCTTCAGGCCAAAAACCTGCTTTAGGCATACCAATAAATAAAAACCCCAGTAATTTGTCCTTTGCAGACAGGCCAAAACTGGCTTTAGCCTCTTCTAAATAAGTAATTCCGCCGCTACCCCAATAACAGCCCACTCCATAAGCAGTAGCCGTTAGGTACATATTCTGAACTGCACAGGCTACGCTTTCAATTTCTTCAATTTCAGGCACCGTTTCCTTTTCATCACGCTTCATAGCAATGGCTATTACATGAGAGGCTTCCATAGGTTTATTACTAAGTTTATTAAATTTCTCTTCTGAGAAATTCCCTTCTTTTTCCGCATTCTTTTTATATAATGCTGATTGAAATTCTCCCAGCTTATTTAATCCTTCTCCCGTAAAAACAGTGAAATACCATGGCTCTGTATGTTTATGAGTAGGTGCCCAATTGGCATTTTCCAGCATTTGCTCCACAATTTCATCCGCCACTTTTTCCCCTGTAAATTGTGCCGGGAATATAGATCGCCTGCTCTTTATCAAACGGTTAATTTCAGATGTATCAAAAGCCTTTATCATATTCTTTTTTTACAAAAATAGTACTCATTTGGAAATAGTCTTCGCTATACCTATTTTTATTGACAATCATTTTCCAATATGACAAAAATTATATCTTTTATATCACGTAAGGGCGGCACAGGCAAAACCACCAGTGCCATTCATTTGGCGACAATGTTACAAAGTTTAGGGTACTCAGTAGTTATGCTCGAAACTGACAATAATTATACATTAAACACATTAAGAAAAATGGAAATGTATAAAACAGGAGCCAAAGAAAATTCGGTCTTTAATATTCTTGCTTCTGTAGATCATGAGGTTATAAAAGACATTGAGCAATTAAAAAATGATGGTTTTGATTTTATTTTAGTTGACAGCGCCGGTAAAACAACTGACGAACATATTAAAAAACTAAGCATTGCAAGCGATTTGGTGATAGTGCCGACCAGCTTAACTCCTAATGATTTACTTGTAACCTTTCAAACAGTGGAAGACATTAAGCCTGCTAAAGAAATCAATAAAGATCTCAAAATTCTGGTATTACCCAACCGCGTGCATAGTGCAACTAAAATAGATACAGTAAAAGAAACACTTTCAGAACTGGATGCTACTATATTGGAAGTAAAAATACCAGCAAAAAATGTTTTTGCTAATTTTAGCACCATTTTGCCCGAAAAAGAATTTTTGCCTGTTGCTAAAGCTATTTTAACACATCTCTCTAAAAATTAAACCCATGGCTAAGAAAAAAGATACTCTAAAAGATTTAAATGAATTCATGAAAAATCAGCCTGTTAATAAAGCAGATGATGAGTCATATTTAGAAAAAAAACCAACCAGCCTGGCTGAGGTAGAAAGACTGCAGTCTCATATTAAAAAACTGGATGAACTTCCTGCGGGCGCTTTAAACGAAGATAAATTGGCAGAATTTATCCATAAAATATCAGAGTCCACACAAATAAGCCCACGCCAAATATTATTTAAAGTGTGTGAAAAGGTTCTGGAATCTCAGGAGGAAATCGAAAGCTCTGATATTATGTTGCTCAATACCATACTTTACATTAAACAAAATGATTTAATCGTAGAAAAATTAAAGTGAGATACAAAACATCCCAATATAATTATAAATCCCCCACAAACACGTGAATAGGGCGTGTTCATTTAAAAGTTGCGGATCTTCAACGTTCGGTGGACTTTTATTGTGGTTTGCTAGGTTTTGAAATTACCACAATTTTAGGGGAAGACGCTGCTTTTATTTCCGTCGGCGAT
>JBEPWY010000432.1:0-2974 GCA_041642185.1 Marivirga sp. | reverse complement strand
TATTCACATCACCATAAGCAGTAATCAATACAACTATGGCCGAAGGATCTATTTCTAGAATCTTATTCAGCCAATGGTAACCTTCCTGCCCTGTACTTACGTCCCTGGTGAAATTCATGTCCAGCAGAATGATGTCATAGCTGTCATTTTGCATAAGGGTGGGCAATAGATTGGGGTTGCTTTCTATATCCACTCTTTTAAAATGTCTTTTCAGAAAAATTTTGGCGGCATTTAACAAATCCAGGTTATCGTCTACAATGAGTATAGTACCGGCTTTATGATCATCCATTGTTTAAAAAATTATTGATTTCATAGTGGATATAAATATAATTAGAAATGTAATTGACAAATCCCATACCGTTTTGCCTGCTTAAACATAAGAAAAAAATATAATGAAGATGAACCGTTGCTGATTTTATTTAAACCGCTGTTTTCATAAAATTACAATTTTTACTGAATATTTCAAGGCGTCCGATATCGGACGTTTGTGGTCAGTGATGGACGGGTGGTTTAACAAGGTCTCTCTCTCTTTTTCAACGGAACAGTTTGATTTTTGAGGATATGCAGCAGGAAAAGAAAAATGATGACAAAATCTTTATGTACTTGTTTTATTAAGAAAATGTATTTTTTATGTCACATTTTACCCTCTTCTCTTTTCTTTTGTCTTGACACAAAAGAAACAAAAACTCAAGGCTGGATTCATTTTTTAACGCTATTTTCCATCATAAATTGGGAAATGAAAGAAACTCCCTTCGGTCAGACACTTTCATTTCTAATCCAATTTATGATGGAAAATATCTAAAATGAATCAGGCCGAGGGCATTCTAATTACAAATTTCTAATACCTGTATTTTCACTAAAATTGGACTAAATAAACGATAAGTTTTGTACTTCCGAAAAGCTCCAGCGGAGCGACCTTTTGGTAATTTAAAGTTAGAATACTTACTTGATTTTGGCGGTATTTTTGGTCCGCGCAGCAGGAAAGCAAAAATGATGACAAAATCTCTGGTAATCTGTTAAATAGTGCATTACAATACACTTTTTTGCTAATTTATACAAGATGTTAAATAAAATACCGCATTAAGTGCATTAAAATGCACTTTTATTGCTTTTATCCGAATAATTGTTTATTTTTGATACAAATAGAGCATTATGATGCACTTTCCAGAACTAATTGAGACCATTAAAGCACGAAGAGAAATGCTGCAAGTCAGTCAGGAAATGCTTGCAGAACTATCGGGGGTAAGCCTTAGAGCCATAAAGCAGTTCGAAAGCGGAAAAGGTAATCCTACTTTGAAAACCCTGAGTAAATTGGCTGATGTATTGGGTTTAGAGTTGACTTTACAGGTGAAAACACTAAATGCTAACAAATGAGACAGGCTAAAGTAATTTACAAAAACGAGGATACAGGCTTGCTCACCCAATTAGATGATGGATCCTTCCTGTTTCGCTACAATTATGCCTGGTTTAATGCCGAAAATAAACCTCCGGTTAGTCTTACCTTGCCTAAAACTCAGCAAGAATATAGGTCAGAATTTTTATTTCCATTTTTCTACAATATGTTGCCGGAAGGCACCAATAAACAGCTGGTGTGTCAGGTTATGCGCTTAGATAAAAATGATCATTTTGGCTTATTACTCACTACTGCGGCAAATGACACCATAGGAGCAGTGCAAATCATTAAAATAGAAGAGGAATGAATTTGCCCGAAATTCAATATTGCCCCGGTACGCTCAAAGAAGGTCATAAAGGCTATTCATCAACTGCTTTGAAGCGCATTTTTGATGGTAAAAAAGTGAGCCATATACTACCTTATCAATCGCCAGCCTCCAATGACTTAATGGATGCGCAATTTGAGGATAATCGTAAAAGGATATCTATTTCCGGTGTGCAGGAAAAGTTTTCAGTACTGCTGGAGAAAAACAAACTGCGCCTCATTAAGGAAGGGGAACAAGGGCAATACATCCTAAAACCCATACCGGCAGGAGGCAAAAACGGGGAACAAATGCCAGCAAATGAACATTTAACCATGCAAATTGCAAGGCAGGTTTTTAATATAGAAACTGCAGAGAATGCACTTATTTTCTTTAGCAATGGAGATCCGGCTTATATCACCAAACGGTTTGATGTGAGAGAAGACGGCTCAAAAAGAGCGCAGGAAGATTTTGCAGCATTAGCACAAAGAGCACCTCAAACTCATGGAGAAAATTATAAGTATTTAGGCAATTATTATGAGTTATTTGAACTATTAAAAAAATATGTTCCGGCTTATAGAGTGGAAGCACCAAAGCTTTTTCAACTCATTTTGTTCAACTATTTGTTTTCCAATGGAGATGCCCACTTTAAAAATTTCTCACTATTACAAACGGACTTGGGAGATCATAAATTGAGCCCAGCCTATGACCTACTCAATAGTCGAATTCATATGGAAGATAGAGATTTTGCGCTGGATGAGGGCTTATTACCCCTAGCCCAGGCAAAGGGAAGGATCCATGAGCAGTTTTATAAACTAGGCGAATTAGCCGGGATTAGTTCAAAATTGATCAATGATATTTTTTCTTTACTCACTTCCAAAAGGCAGGAGGTGCTCCGCTTAATTAGCCATTCTTACTTAGCGGACCAATTAAAACGAAATTATGAGCAGGCCTATTTAACCCGATTGAAAAAGCTAACTAGAGAATGATGTTAGTTAATTAATGATTTTCGATCATTGATTGATTCCCTCATGATGTTGGTAGGATAAGCAAGAATATTTTATAATTTTAATTCTCATGAGTAGAAGTTATGCCTATGGCATGCCAAGCCATAAGTTTAAAAATCCGGAAGGTTGGTATTTTGTACGCTTTCCATCAGCGTATCATAGTGATTTGAGCACAACAAAAAAAATCTTATCTTAGATGGGACATTATAAGTGGTATAATTTTACTTTAATCTCAAATATGAACCCAAAAACACTATCTATATTTTTATTCCT
>JBEPWY010000431.1:0-2985 GCA_041642185.1 Marivirga sp. | reverse complement strand
GGATAAATAATAAAGTGATTGTTGAAATAAAAAACTGTTTCCAGCCTAGAACACATTCATACTGCACAGCTATTGACATATTTAAAACTGACGAATAATAAATTAGGCTTATTAATTAATTTTAATGTCCCTTTAATAAAGGATGGGATTAAAAGGGTGGTGAATAATTTGTAATCGTTTATTCTGATATATTTATTACTACAGCAAAAACTTTCAATTAGGTTTGCGCCTTAGCGTCTTTGCGGTTAATTTGTATAATGAATATAAGATCTTCAACTCAATCAGACATACCGAATATTATTCAGCTCCTTAAATCCAGCCTTGGAGAAACCCTCATGCCAAAATCGGAAGCCTACTGGCAATGGAAGCATGTTGATAATCCTTTTGGTGCCTCGCCAGTTTGGGTGGCAGAGGAAGAGGGTCAATTGTTTGGCGTACGTGCATTTATGCAATGGAATTGGCAAAAAGAAGGTAAAAACTATCGAGCTATTAGGGCAGTAGATACAGCAACAGATCCTGCACATCAGGGAAAAGGAATCTTCAAAAAGCTCACTTTAGGTTTGCTGGAACAATGTGAGGCAGAAGGAATAGACCTTGTTTTCAATACGCCTAACAGCCAAAGCAAGCCCGGTTATTTAAAAATGGGATGGGAAGAAGCTGGTAAATTGCCTATAAATCTCAGCTTTAAGCGACCACTAAATATTGTGATTGCTAAATTAAAGGGAGCACAAGAAACACGTTTTCTGGAATTGAAAAATGCTAAGGAATTTAATTTAAATCAAGCTTTATTGGAATTTGATTTCACCTTTAGCAAAGATGGTATCTGGCACACAGCCTACAGCCGGAATTACCTGAAATGGCGTTATGCAGATATTCCTATAATCCCCTATTATGCACATTATAATGAAAAGGCTTGTTGTATTTTTCGCCTAAAAGCCGGTGGACTAGGAGTGGAATTGCGGATTTGTGACATATTTGGAGATAAAAAAGCCATTGAAGCTGTTCTAAAGCAGGTATACCATAAATGTAGTTTTGATTATATGAGCATCAATGGTTTTTCTGATGTTAAATTACCGGGTATTTTCAAAAGAAAACTCAACATTGGGCCAGATGTTACTATTCGTACCCTTGCACAAAAAGATTTGAAGGAGTTCAGGCAGTTTAATCAATGGCAGCCGGCATTGGGGGATTTAGAGGTGTTTTAACTTAAAAACTAACCGCAAAAGGACTGCTAAAGCAGTAGGAGGAACCACGAAGGCACCAAGTCACAAAGGAAGGGGAAAGCTGAAGCTTTAATAAATTTGAACAATCTTGAACTCTTGTAGATATATTTATCTGCAATAAAAAAATCTTTGCGTCTTCGCGTCTTTGTGGTTCATTATTTGGTTCTAAATCAGCTTTAGCTGATAATTGACAGTTTTGCTGCACATCAAAAAAAACCATTATAATTTAAAGAGTTAGGAGAAGAGATTGATTATTGATAATTTTAGTTAAAAATTAGCCCGTATTGATGGAACAAGATATTAGATGGGAACAAAGGTTTTCAAATTTTTTGAAAGCATTAAGTAAGCTTTCGCAGGCAATTGAATATATTAAGCTTAATTTAATTGAGAAAGACAAGTCAGTTGATGATGGTGATTTAGGCTTTGTTTTAGATGAAATAATTAAGGAAGGTTTAATACAACGATTTGAATATACTCATGAGTTAGCCTGGAATGTTATGAAAGATTATGCAGCTTACCAAGGCAATGTTAATATTGGTGGTAGCAGGGATGCAAGCAGAGAAGCTTTTCAGTTAAAATTAATATCGGATGGTAAGGTTTGGATGGACATGATTGGTAGTCGTAACCAAACATCACATACCTACAATGAAGAAACTGCTGATGAAATATATTTCAAAATACTCAATGAATATTATCCTGCATTTTTAGAATTTCATAAAAATATGGAAGTTAAAAGAAGTGGGGAACAGAAAAATCCTCTTTAATATGCATAACTCAGGTTTGACAGCAAAGGAAATTACCGATATCAAGGCAGTCTTTTCAAATTATCCGCAAGTAGAGGAAGTATTGATGTATGGGTCAAGGGCTATAGGTAATTATAAGCCAGCTTCAGATATAGATATTACTTTAAAAGGCAGAGGTATAGATTTGAGTTTACAAACAGAGATTGAATTTGATTTAGATGACCTGATGATGCCTTACAAATTTGATGTTACCATATATGATAAAATAACTAATCCAGCATTTATTGACCATATAAACAGAGTTGGTAAGAGAATTTATATAAGAGCAAAAAATAAATAAAACAAGATTTTATAGATATGGCCCCGGCTTAATTGTTAAAAAAAATTCTGTATTATCATTTAACTAATCTTCAAAAAGCTTTTAATCAATTACTTTGAATTCCACTTTTACCATATCATTAGATTTTGAACTCCACTGGGGAGGTTTTGAGAAATGGCCTTTAACTGAAGCTAAAAAGCAATACTTCCGTAATACCCGAGAATTAATCCCTGAACTGATTGCCCTATTTGAAAAGTATGAGGTGCATACCAGCTGGGCGACAGTCGGCTTGTTGATGCATGAGGATAAAGCACAGCTTGAAAAAAATATTCCAAAAATAAAACCTGCTTATAAAGAAGAACAATTATCTGCTTATCATTTTATGCAGAATGAAGGTATAGGCTCTGGCGAGGAAGATGATCCTTACCATTTTGCCCATTCCCTGGTAAAACAGATAGCAGATGCGCCACTTCAGGAATTGGCATCACATAGCTTTGCCCATTACTATTGCAATGAAGCAGGGCAAGATGTGCAGCAATTTGATGCAG
This sequence comes from Marivirga sp., assembly GCA_041642185.1. Lineage (GTDB taxonomy): Bacteria > Bacteroidota > Bacteroidia > Cytophagales > Cyclobacteriaceae > Marivirga. The sequence goes on along the minus strand of JBEPWY010000431.1, from coordinate 152 downwards.
ATTGTAAAGCAATAGTCAAATCAGCTGCTGCTTACGATCAGGTATTACAATCTTTGGTGTTTCCCCGCAATCAGTATAATGCAGATTATTTAAAAGTATGCGCGGAAAACGGTATTAAAATCGTACGCTCCAATCCTGTTGATTGGTGGTGG
>JBEPWY010000430.1:0-2986 GCA_041642185.1 Marivirga sp. | reverse complement strand
CTTTTCTTTTGGCTTGACCCAAAAGAAACAAAAATTCAAGGCTGTATTCATTTATTAACGGTATTTTGGATTTCTAATTGGGAAACAAAAAAACTCCCTGCGGTCAAACATTTTGTTTCTGATCCAATTAGAAATTCAAAATCCCTAAAATGAATAAGGCCGATCCGTCTAATCATAGTCATTAATACCATTAAATTTATGGTAGAACCAAAAAGAAAATTAGCCTGTGCCGCCACGGCGGTATCCGTCATCTCATTAATATTAGTAGGAGATATACCGCTAAGCGGCACAGGCAGGATAAATTAAGACTTTTTGAAAAATTAAGTCTGTAAAATTTTCCAGGCATAGCCTGCCTCGCCCTAGTGGGGGCGTCATTTTTTTAATCGAACTCAGGTTATATCTATTAATTTGATAGGCTGGCTTATGTCAATTTGAAGTTTATGAAATAAGCGAAATTTGTCTACATTTATGTACTATTTCAATTGTACTCAAGCTTTTTCAAATTAGGTAGTTTTACCCAAAAAGTACATCCCATTTCGGATTTGCTACTAAAACCGATTTTTCCTTCCAAAATTTCTACCAGTTCTTTCACTATAGATAATCCAAGTCCGGTACTGCTTTCATTTCCGGTTGGTTTATTTTGCATTCTCTGAAATTTTTTGAAGACTTTATCATGCTCTTCTTTAGCAATACCAATGCCTTCGTCACATACTTCGAAATAAAGTATCTCACCTGTCAGCTTAGCATTAAAATAAATGGAAGATTCACTTCTGGAAAATTTAATTGCATTAGAAATCAGATTGTCTATAATCCTATTTAAAAGGCTTTCATCAGTGTAGAAAAGCTCGTTGATTGGCTCTATATCTGTTTCTAGTTTAATGTTTTTTAGGGAAGCAGTACCTCTGTGTTTTTCAGCTATACCCGCTAAATATTCAGGTAATACCACGGCTGAAATTTCAGCTTCTTTTTGTATATCTAAATTATAGAGTAATAATAAGTCATTAATCAGGTTAACCCCCTGGTTATTGGATTTCTCCAGATTTTTCAGAAACATTAATTGGTCAGGACTAAGGTTATTTCCCATTTTTATCAATTGAATTAAACCCAAATTAGTATTAAGAGGTGATTTTAAATCATGGGCCACTACATGTATTAGTCCGTTTTTCTCCTCATGTATGCGTTTTAGCTCTTCTATATTTTTGGATAAGTCAATGTTTTTATTATCAAGTTGGATTGTGCGTTCTATTACTTTCTCCTCTAATTCGCTGTTAGCAATTTGCAATGCTATTCCCAGCCTTTTGTTTTTTTTATGTGTATTGTTAAGGCGGTTAGCCATTATTACAACATGGGAAAACAGGTATAAAAAAATACCGGTGGCAAATATCATCTCACCCATAATTTTTGAATGGTGTACCATCATTTCAAGAATTGTAACGCTAAATAATAATAGGAAGCCTATTAGTGCTATTATCAATTCCTTTTCACCTTTGAAGCTTTCTTTAACAATAAAGTATAGAAGGCCCAAACCAATTGTAACAGTTGCTAATTGCATAATTGGTATAAGATAGGAGCTGTAATATATGGGTATAAAAAGGGTGATAACACTAACGCCAATCGCCAGAAAATAAGGAGCTTTAATAAAAAATACTGGTATAACTTTTGGGAACATATGGTATATAAACTTTATAGTAAATGCCAATATCAAAAAGAAACTAATAAATTCAATTCTTGTGCTTAACCAAAATGGGAAATTGAGGTATTCTGTTAATAAATATTCATTGACACTAAGGGTTCTCAGAACTGTGAGAAAACAAACAAGGGAGAAATAAAATGCTAGTTTGCTTCTAAAACGAAACATATTTGACCCTAAATGTAATAACCCCATAAAGAAAATGGAACCAATTAGAATGAATGAGATAGCAATTTTTTTAGCCCTGCTTACAGTTAATGTTTCATGTTTACCTATCAATGGAGCCTTCACCATTCCACCTTTTCTATAATGAAAGTTCGATACATGGTATACCACATCCAAAGCTCCATTATGAGGGGGTAATTTGTAAATTTTGTTGGTGTAAAGAGGTTCCGCTTCAGCTGCATTGGTTCCTGTTTTTCCAATTTCTCCCAAAGTTTCACCATTTACAATTAGTTTGTAATTTGTAATGGTAACAAATGCATTAAGAGCCAAATCTTTTTGAGCCTTATCAACTAATATTCTTAGATAGTAGCTTGCATAACCAGTTGCAGGTAGTTCTCTCCCAAAATATTCTTTCCCTGTCCAGTCATTTGGTATATCAATGAAATATTTAGAATCCCTCTGTCGCATTTCTTCAGCACTAAGGAATTCACCAAAAACCATCTGCCATGGATGTTGTAATGTCAGAATTTCTGTATCTAAATTTTTACCTCTCAGGTCTAACACATTTTGTTGTGTAAATCCTTTAACGGAAAACAATAGAAACCAGAATACTATGATAGCTTTAGTAATATTCATTTTAGTATCTTAACATTCAAATATACCATTTCACTAGGTCATTAAATTTTCCAAATCCCCTTTTAAAGTACAATGTGGGCTTTGTCAATAAACTTATCTATTATATTTCTTGAGTTATAGTAGAAGAGGAAAATATCAACCGTATTTAAGTTTAGTTGTATTCGATAAGTCCAGCTCTATAGACTTTGAATTGATTAAAAAATTCTATTAACTCAATAAAAATTATAAATTCTTTAGTATGTACTAATTCTGAATTAGTGGAAAATTTCTTCTTGTTTTATTTATAGTAGTGGATTTTTACCCGATAATGAATGTAATTTTATTTATACGTTTCTATTAAAGCTCCTTTTACATCGAATTTATTATCATAATTGATCTACATCTTTAAGTATTTTGGGTTCAATAAATGTATGATGAATCGGAAGAGATAATTAAATTATAAGTACCATACAAAATATATGAACCTTTATAAAAAAATACTTTTGTTATTCTCAA
>JBEPWY010000429.1:0-3011 GCA_041642185.1 Marivirga sp. | reverse complement strand
CTAAAGGTGGTTGGTGATGTTTTATTTAAACCAGGTACAATTTATAAAAAGTAAAAATTTATTCTAATAAAGGATAAAATTGTCCGAAATAAATTATTATCTTTACGATAGATTAAAGAAGGGGTTAATAATACGATACTCTTTAGCTAACAATATAAAAATTAATCTGTTATGAACGTATACGATCAAAAAACCATAGGTCAGTGGGTAGCGGAGGATTACCGCACAGCTACCGTTTTTAAATCCTTTGGCATCGATTTCTGTTGCAAGGGAAATAGAACTATTAAAGAAGCTTGCGAGCCAAAAAATATAAATACCCGAGAGGTGGAAATGGCCTTGGCCGAAACTATTATTGATAAAAATGAGGGTGAAGGAATAGATTTTAAAGCATGGCCAATGGATCTGTTGGCTGATTATATTGAAAAAACACATCATCGTTATGTAGATAAAATAATTCCTGTATTACAGCAATATTTGAATAAAATATGCAAAGTACACGGAGATGCCAACCCAGAATTGTTTGAGATAGCTGAACTATTTAATCAATCTGCAGGCGAATTGACTGCTCATATGAAAAAGGAAGAGTTTATTCTGTTTCCTTATATCAGAAAGATGCAGTATTATATTGAAGGCAATGGAGCAGTTGAATCACCGCATTTCGGAACTGTTAAAAATCCAATCAAAATGATGATGGCAGAACATGAAACAGAAGGTGGAAGGTTTGAAGAAATAGCAAATCTTGCCAATCAATATAATCCTCCTTTACATGCATGTAATACTTATATGGTTACTTTTGCTTTATTGGAAGAGTTTGAAAATGATTTACACAGGCATATTCACCTGGAAAACAATATTCTTTTCCCTAAAGCAATTGAAATGGAAGAACAATTGGGAGTGCTTGCAGAATGATGTAATCATTAATGGCTTTATAGTTTAGTTTTATTGGTTAGTAATGAAAAACAGCTTTCCTGAGGAGCTTGCTCCAAAGGGAAGCGTTTTTTCCAATTAGGTAATATTGCAAATTTAGTGGTAAATCTGTTGTTTATTTATAGGATCGGCCTTATTCATTTTAGGGAGTTTGGATTTCGAATTGGATAAGAAACAAAATGTTTGACCGAAGGGAGTTTTTTTGTTTCCCAATTAGAAATGCAAAATGCCGTTAAGAAATGAATACAGCCTTGACTTTTTGTTTCTTTTGTGTCAAGACAAAAGAAAGGAAAGAAGACTACAAAATACCAGTAGCAGAAATATGAACGAATAGAACATTCTTGATGCTTTTATTATCTTGATTGTCAATAATATAGTTCTCTACTAAAATCGTAGTAGAACCACTAATTTTTAAAAAAAAAGGCTTAACATTTTGAACCCGAATGAGTTGCCTATGCTAAGTACTTTGATCTAAGAAAGTAAAATATTTACTGCAGGATTATATTATCCAAACTTCTTTAAAATTACGATCATGCAAAGTGAAAAAAAGAAACCCCTCAAAAGAGCCCCCTCTTTGGTGCCCTTAAGCAGAGATCACCACCATGCTTTATTGCTCTGCTGGAAAATACGGACTGCCTTCAGAAAAGAGGTAGCCGTCGGCAGGATTAAGAAATATACAGACTGGTTTTACCAAAATCACATACAGCCTCATTTTAAAGTGGAGGAAGAGTATATCTATTCTGTTTTAGGGATGGATGACGAACTCATAAAACAGGCTATGGCAGAACACCGGCGTCTGAAAAGGTTGTTTGAAGACACCACGGATATTGAAAAGTCATTAAGCCTTATTGAAGAAGAACTGGAAAAACATATCAGGTTTGAGGAAAGAATCCTTTTTCAAAAGGTGCAGTTAGTTGCCACAAAAGAGTAATTAAAAGACATTGAAATGCATCATAAGGGAGCTCCTTTTGAAGAAAATGAGCAGGATGTTTTCTGGGAATAAATTACAGTCTGGATTTAGTTGGATAATGAGGAGATAGAGATAGAGCAGATCTCAATCCTTCTTTAAAAACTAATTTTCAGTTAAATAAAAGTCAATTGAAAATTAAGTGGCTACAATCTTAAAAATGTTTCCCCTCTTTCCAGTTTCTCAATTAAATCAGTGATGTTGGTATTTTCCAGCATAGCTTTTAACCTTGTTCTTACTTCCTTAAATTGAAAGTGAATAGGGCAGGGGGTGGCTTCAGAGCATTCACTCAATCCCAAGCCGCAGCCATTATAGGTTTGCTCCCCATCGATGCAGCGTACTACATCTACCAGGTATACCTTTTTTTGCTGTTCAGGACTTACGCTAAATCCGCCATGAGGACCTTTGATAGAGGAGATGATATTATCCTTCACCAGTTTCTGTAGAATTTTAGCTGTAAATGCCACCGGAGAAGCAATGCTTTCGGCTATATCATTGAGCCCCACATTTTTGCCCTCCTTCGATTGTTTACTGATATAAATGGTTGAGCGGATGGCGTATTCACACGTTTTAGAGAACATCTTTAAATGCTTTGTTATAAAAAAATTGAAATTACGGCTTGTTTTCCCATTCTCCAAAAGAGGAGGCAGTTTCATACAATTTCAATTTGTGTAATTGAACAGCCGAAGGTAAGGTGTGCGTAAGAGCATCCCTAATAAATAATAACATACGCTCTACAGTCGGTTCATGGTCAAACCAGAATATTTTCTGCTCCATGAGTGTTTTTAGGGCTTCATTTTTGTCGTTTTTCTTTAAGATTAAAGCATGGTCAAAATGATCAAGCACCTGCTCTTTTACTATCGATTTTAATAATTTGAAATCAATTACCATATCCTGTTTATCCAGTTCTCCTGCGCTAACAGTCACATATAATATATAAGAATGCCCGTGCAGGTTTTTGCAGGCACCTCCATGATTGGAAATGAGGTGCGCAGCTTCAAATCTAAATTCTTTGGTAATTGATAACATGAACTAACGGTAATATTGAGGCGCAAAGATACTATATTCTGATATAAAAGGATGTGTAAGTCCGAAAATATTTATTGAATTGGAATTG
>JBEPWY010000428.1:0-3028 GCA_041642185.1 Marivirga sp. | reverse complement strand
AAATATTAAGATACCGAAATGTAAAAACTAAAAATAAAAACCAGGTTCAACTGGTTTTGGACCGCACGCCTTTTTATGCTGAAAGCGGTGGGCAAATAGGGGATACAGGTGTAATAATAGCAGGAGGGGAAACTATCAAAGTTTTAGATACTAAAAAAGAAAATGACCTGATTGTACATTTTGTTGATAAAGTACCACAGGATTTAACAGCCCCTGTAGTGGCTCGTATTGATATCCAAAAAAGAAATAAGATCACCTATAACCATACGGCTACCCATCTTTTACACGCGGCTTTAAAACAGGTTTTGGGAGAGCATGTACAACAGAAAGGATCTTTAGTATCCGACAGGATTTTACGTTTTGATTTCAGTCATTTCTCAAAAATGACTGAAATGGAGATTTTAAAGGTCGAAAAGATGGTGAATGAGAAAATCAGACAAAATATCATCAAAATGGAGGACAGAGATGTTCCTATAGAAGAAGCAAAGGCAAAAGGAGCTCAGGCACTTTTCGGAGAAAAATATGGTGATTTTGTCAGGGTAATTACCTTTGATTCTAATTTTTCTGTTGAACTTTGTGGTGGAGTGCATGTACCTGCAACCGGAAATATCGGTCTTTTTAAAATTGTTGCAGAATCATCAGTTGCGGCAGGTATAAGAAGGATAGAAGCCTACACCGCTGAAACAGCCGAAGATTATATATTAGCCGAAGAACAAACGTTGAATCAATTAAACGAGCTGCTTAAAAATCCTGCAGATATTAAATCAGCTGTTGAGCAATTGCTAAAAGAGAAAGCAGCGTTACAAAAAGCTTTGGATAAAGAGCAATCTAAAAGTTCAGGTCAGTTAAAGGATAATTTAATAAAAGAAGCTCAGTTAATAAATGAGGTGAATGTTATCATCGATTCAATTCAACTACCTAATGCAGAAGCTTTAAAAAAGCTCTCATTTGAATTGAAAAATGAAATAAATCCTTTATTTGCAGTTTTAGCTTGCGAAATTGACGGGAAACCACAAATTTCGGTGGTTATTTCAGAGGAACTAACCACATCCAAAAATTTAAATGCAGGAAACATTGTTCGTGAACTGGCAAAAAATATTCAAGGAGGCGGAGGCGGTCAGGCCTTTTTTGCCACAGCAGGTGGAAAAAAATTAGAAGGTTTGCCAGATGTAGTGAAACAAGCTAATGAAATGATCAGAGAGGTGTTATAAAATTATGTTAGAGGCATCAATAAGGGATAAATATACTGTTGTAATAGGATTAGAAGTGCATGCTCAGTTATTGACTGAAAGTAAAATTTATAGCACTGATTCTACTCAATACGGTGCTTTGCCTAATACTAATATTAGTCCTATTAGTTTAGGACATCCCGGTACGCTGCCTAAATTAAATAAAAAGGCAGTGGATTATGCCATAAAAATGGGCTTAGCTTGTGAATGTGATATCACGGAAGTGAATTTTTTCTCCAGAAAGAACTATTTCTACCCAGATTTACCCAAAGGATACCAGTTAACCCAGGACAAAACGCCTATTTGCTCAAACGGACAAGTATGGATAAAGCCAAAAGGCGCTACTGAAGAAAAGCCAGTTAAGCTCACGCGAATCCATTTGGAGGAGGATGCCGGTAAATCCATGCACTTAGAAGGTGAAACAGAAACCCTGGTAGATTATAACAGGGCTGGGGTGCCATTAATAGAAATTGTAACCGAACCGGTAATACGAACATCAGATGAAGCCTATGCGTATCTTACGGAAGTGAGAAAGCTGGTGCGCTATCTGGAGATATGTGATGGAAATATGGAAGAAGGTTCTTTCCGTTGTGATGCAAATATTTCTGTTATGTTGAATGATGCCACTAAGTTCGGGAGCAAAGTAGAAGTCAAGAATATGAACTCTATCAGAAATGTTCAGCGGGCTATAGAGCATGAAATCGAACGCCAGATTATTCTGATAGAAAAAGGAGAGTTTATATTTTCTGATACCAGGAACTTTGATGCGGGCACAGGTACTACCTCAAGCCTTAGAAGCAAAGAAGATTTAAATGATTACCGTTATTTTCCTGAACCTGACTTATCTCCTTTAGTAGTAGATGAGGAATGGATAGCAAAAATAAAAGCAGAAATGCCTGCATTACCTAGAGAATTAATGTTGAAGTTTACAGGCAAATATGGATTGCCTGAATATGATGCAAAGGTGCTAACTGATGATAAGGAAACAGCCATATTTTTTGAGGAGCTTTGCAGGCATACAACAAATTATAAAATGGCCTCTAATTGGGTAATGGGAACTGTTAAATCTTATTTGAATGAACAAAATATTCATATGAATGATTTTCCAGTAAGCGCTAAACAATTAGGCGGACTTGTTCAGTTGATCGACGAGGGAAAAGTGGGTAATTCAATTGCATCTAAAGAAATTTTTTCTGAAATGCTTAAAAATCCAGAGAAAGAGGCCATAAATATTGCTAAAGATAAGAACCTGATTCTCGATAGTTCATCAGATAATATCCAGGCAATTATTGATGAAGTATTAAAGGATTTTGACTCAAAAGTAGTAGAATATAGATCCGGTAAAAATGGATTGTTGGGGCTTTTTGTTGGAGAAGTAATGAAAAGAAGTAAAGGAAAAGCTGACCCTAAAATTACCAATAAATTATTAAAAGAAACCTTAGACTAAAAATAAATAGATATGTTAAAAAGAGGAATGATGGCAGTATTTGCCATGTTAATAGTAGTTGCATGCAACGATAGCGACAAAGAAAAAGAAGGCGGCGTAACCATAAAAGGTAAAGTTGAGAACCCTAAAGAAAGCGGGATTATTACTTTGGATAAAATTACCGGCCAGAACAAAGAGGTGGTTGATACCATTCAACTTGATAAGAATAATTCGTTTGAAGTGACTGTGCAATCTGAGGCACCTGAATTTTATCAAATTAATTTTTATAATACTCAAGTAGCAACTCTTATTGTGAATGAATCGGATTTAACGGTAAAAGTTGACGGAAGTGACAGAAATGGGGTGATGGAAA
>JBEPWY010000427.1:0-3050 GCA_041642185.1 Marivirga sp. | reverse complement strand
AGCTAAGTAGCGATTTATCCTTGTCATACACACAATATAGATTGAAATATAAAAATGTAATGGAGCGTCAGGATTCTTCTGAAAACCCTTTGGTGAATAATAGATTTTCTTCCAAGCTTTCAGAAGTGCGCTTACAACAAAAATTTGATTATGATGCCAAAGATTGGTTGAGTTTAGAATGGGGTGTAGAATTATATTCCCGAGTATTTAATCCTAACCAAATTAACAATATTGAATTCAGTTCCCCTTTTACAACTTATACTACCTTTCAGGCAGATCCTTATATACAGACACGACTTCAGCTCCTTGGAAATAGTCATTTATCGGTAGGAGGCAGGTTAAATTCCTACTTTAATGAAGATTATCATGCCGTCGATTTCTCTCCAAGAATTGCAGCTTTTTTAGGCTTCAATGAAAAAAATCATTTCACCATGCATTATGACCGTACTTTTCAATATGCACATTTACTTTTTACCGGGGGTTATATAGCAAGTAATGAAATTTGGGTGCCGGCTTATGAAGGAGCCCCAAGGAGCATGGTAGATCAATATTCCGTAGGTTTTAAATCACAAAAAATAGCTGGACAGTTTGATTTGGATATTAGCCTGTATCAAAAGTTTTTTAATAATATCACTATTTATAAAGATGGCATCGCTAATATTTTTGGTGATGCCGATTGGCAGAACAAGATTGTTGGTAATGGCAGTGGAAAGGGAAGAGGTTTGGAGTTTATGCTAAGCAGAAAAGGGAAGGATTATTCGGGCCATATAGCTTATACCTTGTCCAATACTACCTATCAATTCGATGATATTAATGATGGTAAAGCATTTAAATATGATTTTAACAGACCTCATGTTTTCTATATTAATTTCTCCAAACAATTGAACGAGAAAATATCCCTCTCGGCCAATTGGACCTATCAAACCGGCTTGCCTTATACTCCTGCAATTGGAAAACGAGAAATACCTGATCCTGATAATGAAAGCCCCAATGTTGTACTGATTTATGGGGAGAGAAATAGTGAAACCATGAGAGATTTCCATAGATTGGATTTAGGAATGACTTATAAAAAACTTTCTAAAAGAGGTAGAAATGTACTATGGACTTTCTCTATATATAATATTTATAATAGGTTAAATGCTTATGCAAATTTCTATCACTATACTCCTTCCGAACAAGCTGCTTTTGATCTGGATTTTAGGGATAAGTCTATCAATAGATATAATAGAAGTTTTTTTCCTATTATTCCTAGTTTTACTTATTCAATAGAATTGTAAAAATAAGATTGTTTAGTGTTTTTAATGAAGTCAATAATTAACTGTAGGCTATAAATTCTAACAATTAAACTTTCAACGTAGCACCTCTTTAATCACTTTTTCATTAATTTCCCTCACATCTTTCCAATCTAAAGTTCCTCCAGGTGTCAAATCTTTATAAAATTCTTTAAAAAAACTGATACAGATTTTTTTAAACAGTTCGGGTTCAATACTGGATGAATAGATAGGTCTTGCTGATGGACTTAAATAACGTTCTTTTTTTGATAACTTCTCGCCTTCTAACCTTAAAATAGGTGCAGTATCAGTAAAATGCTCTGCTTTCCACATTTTACCACTTGTTTCCAATTCATTTAATCTGTCACAAAGCAATTGTAAATTAAGCCTGGGAAAATGTTTACGCGTGGTGGATACCCAAGTAGTATATTTATACTCTAACTCATATCGGTTACTGGAGTAAGTACTCAATACCATATCTGCATGGTTGCTTCCGGCATATAAACTATAGTAATGTAAAGGGGTTTCTGCTTCCACCACTTGCAACCGAATTTCTGATAAAGTCTCTCTTCGGATTTTCTGCTCTAGTTGGTTAATTATAGTTAAAAACTCATCAGTTTGCTTTATCTGATCCCCACTCTGTAACATTTCGGTAAAGGCTCTTAAAAAGTATACATATTTAGGGACGCACGCCTCCATTTCTTTTTCAGCTATTTCAGGTGCACCAAAAGGAGGATAAAATAAACGTACTTCTTCTTCATTAAGCAGACAAACTATTTTTAAAGCTCTTTTCCATTCTTTATAGTGGAAATTAATCTCCCTAAAATCGGCAATTTGTGCTATTTCAGTTATAAGTTCTTTATTTTTCAAAGCTAATTGAGGGTTAAATAGTGACCAAACACCCAGTAACCCATCTATGTCATAATGGTTATTGGTGATGTAATCCTTATCTAACTCAGGAATTTTTTTCTCTATTGCTTTAAGTACAATCTCTGTGGAAGTGTCTGCCTGGCAACCTTCAGGAACAGTTGCTCCTCTCCAGTGCGATAAATCGAAGCCTTGCGGATGATGTGCATCAACCACTAATACTTCATTAGGATATTTTTTGATGTCGTAAAAGGGGATGAGGGTTTTCATTGTATTCTTGGTTTTGTAAAGAAGTAGAGAGATGATTTACCCTCTACTTCTTTTTTATTAAAATTTAGCAGTGAATGTACAATATACATGACCTGGTGCTTGAACAAAATAAGCCATTTCATTGCCTGCAGGTGCTCCATCAGTATAGTATCTTTCATTAAATATATTATTCCACTCTACCTCAAATGAATAATTTTTAGCAAAATTAGTAGTTACTCTCGCATTGGTTACAAAATAAGCAGGTAAAATAAAATCTTCATTATTAGTTAACTCTGTGTAACTTTTTCCCGCATATCTGCCATGGATTCCTACTTTTACCCAACTCATTGGCTCATATTGAAGCTTTGCATTTAATAAAACTTCAGGGCTATATGGCGTTTTAATATTTTCGTATTTCTTGCCGCCTTCTTCTGGAGTATAGCTGGAAATAATACTACGCATAAAAGTCGCATTGCCCGATAAACTTAATTTGTCAACTAATTTAGTGTTCCAATCCAGCTCAATTCCGGTTCGGTAAGAATCCTCTTGATTTTCATAAATTTGTAGAAAATATTGAGGGATAAATTCTCCTATAGGTGCGATTTCATTTTCAAAATCCATATAAAACGCATTGATACTAGTTTGAATCTGCGTTTGGTTTAA
>JBEPWY010000426.1:0-3056 GCA_041642185.1 Marivirga sp. | reverse complement strand
TGGGATTATTTTATATCCTATAATTGCATTATATTTCATAATTCGCTGTGATTCTTCCCTATAATTAATCGCGAGAGAGAATTATAATTATAATTTTCACATTTTTATTTGTCATTAATTCCAGGAATGGGTATATCAAATATGGTAGGCCCCAACCCAAAGAATGCATCTATTTTTAATTATCTAACTAAACTTAAAACTTTGTAAAATTCATGGAAAAAAACACCTTACTTCTATTTTTGGCAATTGCTTTTTCAATGACTACTAATGGCCAGATAACTAAAAACAATTGGCTGGTTGGCGGGGATGTCGCATTTTCTTATTCTAAAAGCAAACCGGAATCTACTGTCGATTCCCAAGCATTCAACATAAATTTATCCCCAAATGTGGGTTACTTTTTTTGGGATAAATTAGCTTTAGGTACGAGAGCTGAATATACTCTTTCTCGTTATGAAAGCGATTCAGGAACTTCCAAGTTTGACCGCTTTTTGGTCTCTCCTTTTGCAAGATATTATTTTTTAAATATAGATAAATTGGTTAATCCATTTTTAGAAAGTTCTTATCGATTTAGCCTTATAGGCGAGAATAACTCTCAAGAATTTTCCGCAAAAGGTGGTGTTGCCATATTTTTAAACAGTAGTGTGGCTTTTGAGGCATCCCTTAATTATTTAAATTCAATATCAAAAAACACCTACGTAGGAGACCACACTCTGCTATTAGGATTTGGAATTCAAGTTCATTTAGAAAAATTATAAAATTTGCAAAATGAAAAAATTTTTACCCTTTATAGCTATTGTTTTTTCCATGGCTGTCTTCTCTCAAGATGTAGCCGTACGTATAGAAAATTTAAAATTAAACAATGTAACAGTTCCTAATGGTTCGTCTATAAATTTAGGAAATAATCCTTCTGGCAATGTTACCTTCAGGGTGGATTTATCGAAGCGTTCAACGTTTGTAATAGGTCCAGCCAAAGTATGGATTAGTGTATATAAAAGTTCAGGTAGCAGAACTGATTACGAAATTACCGATGTTCCTGTCAGCCAATTTTCGACCGGGGCTTCAAAAAGTTATAATATAAATATTCTTGCTTCGGATATTGATTTTGGGGATGGTAATTATCTGTCAGCCATTTTGAAACAAGATAATTCTCCGGGAACTGAATGGGAATCACAACGAATACCCATTATTAAAAATCCACCTTTTCAACTTTCACCCTGTCCAGTAAGTTTATCCTGCGGTGACACATCTCAAAGAACATTTACCGTTACAAACAGTGCTAACTTAAGTGGCGTTACCTACCAATGGAGTATTGGTAGTGGATGGTCTGGCAATGTGACTTCTAATAGTTCAATTACGCTTACGCCAAACAATGGTACTACCTTACCATCAAATATCTCTGTTACACCTATTTACAACGGAATCCCACAACCGATTTTAACTTGTTCCGTAGATCGCGCCCCTTTCTCACCTTCATTAACAATTACAGGACCAATCTCTGTATGTAATAGCTCAACCTTTTCGGTAAATAACTTAGGAACCAATATTCAGGTAACCGGGTGGAGTGTATCCAATCCTGGCATTGCCAGTATATCAGGTAATGGAAACCAGGCAACTTTAACTGCAATAGGAAATGGGCGCGTTACCATTACGGCTACCTTAAAAAATGCCTGTGGGCAAAATAGTCCTATTTCAACGTCTGAAATATTTATAGGTACAGGTATGCCAAGGGAAACTACAGGCTTTGATGTTGTGGGCAGTAACTACCATTACACTGCAAGTGGAGTTTATATCAAAAACTTTATTGTATGTCCTAACGAATATCTTGACATCACACCAAAACCTTATATGCAAGATGTTATAGAACATCAATGGTCAGTTACCGGAAATTATCATGGCACCTATAATCCCAGTGCCTCTGTCCTTTCTATTACTACATCTTCCCAGGTTGGTGCAACGCTTCAAATTCGTCACCGTGCCCGCAATGCTTGTGGCTGGGGTGCCTGGATCAACGGATCATTCCAGAACATGGATTGTGATAATGGAGAGGAGCCATGGTTTGTTTATCCAAATCCCGCTACAGAAACACTTACTATTGAATCTTTACATAATCCGGGTACCAAGGAAAAAGCACAATCCACACAAAAACCGGATCAACGTTATACGCTTTACGATTTTAATGGAACAATTGTCCAACGTGGATGGCTCAACAATAAAACAACTCTTGACGTTACAAAACTTAAAAAAGGTAGATATGTTCTGAAATTAGAAGTAGACGAAAACAAGGAGATTGTAAGGCATATTATTATAAATTAAATTTGATTAGTAGGTTACAAGCACACCAGACGGTTTCCCACTAATTATTAAAAGCAATAGCGACTTTTGGCTAATACTAAAAGTCGCTTTGTTATTTTTAAAAGGATCAAACAAAATATTATTATAGTAATTCAATAATACTCATGTGTAAGACATTCACATTTTATATTTAAATATTAGTGTTTTAAAACTATTTTTCCGACAGTTTTGATTTTGTTCCTTTTAGACCTGGGGGAATAGCAAGAGGATAACACGCAAAGCGATGTTATAAATTCATTCCCCCTTGATTTTCAGTAACTTATAAAATATTTTAAAAATAAATTTCCGTGAATTTGCGGCAAATACGTCGAGAGTCCCTGTAAATAGGCAAATTTTTGCGGCAAATTTCCGTGAAAAAAGAAAAAAGGATGCAGGTTAAGGTTTCTTCTCTCTTTTTTTATACTAAGTAAGTTACTAACATTTGCCTCGCAAAATAGTATTAGTTCTGGTAGATTTTGGGGCTTGCAGCACTTCGCTTCGCTTCGTTCGCTTTTTTTCTTTTGCTAGCATTTATTTTATACCAGCTTCGATTGTAGCAGATCCATATCATCTCCAATCTTTTTATCAACCACCCGGGCATAAATTTGAGTTGTAGATAGTTTTGAATGCCCCAGAAGCTTCGAAACAGTTTCTATAGGCACTCCATTAGAAAGTGTGATTGTAGTGGCAAAAGAATGCCTTGCAACGTGAAAGCTAAGTTTCTT
>JBEPWY010000425.1:0-3059 GCA_041642185.1 Marivirga sp. | reverse complement strand
AGGATAGAAAGGAGTAAATACATCATTCTTGCCATCTTCATTAGGCGTAATAACATTTGGAAAAGCAATGTTTGGACAATTTTCTGTACAATAAATTTCAGAAAAAGCACTTCTGTTTCCAGACTGATCAACTGCACGGATTCTGTAACAGCCGGCAAATTCAGGTAAACCCGCATGTGTAAAACTATTTTCAGTGGTAGTGCCAACTAACTCAAAAACTCCTCCCAGGTTATTAGTATAAAAAATTTCATAATAGCTGATATCAGCATCACAACTATCAGCAACATTGGTTTCCCAGACCAATGTATTTTCAAATTGATCAAAACCGCATTCTTTATCCGCAAGAAAGGCAAGGCAATCGTCTTGAGAATTCAGTATAAAAGATGCTTCAAAAGGAGGGCAAGGATCAATATTATCATCAGGCATACTGCACAAAACCTGTGAACTATTTAATAATGGTTCAAAAATACTATCATTACCATAAGTACCTGAAGTTGTTACAAAATAGCAATACTCCTTATTATTAAATAACTTTTGCCCATTAAAGGCTCCACTATCAACATATTGGAAACCGAATTTTGTTACATCCACTGAATCTATTAATACTATCTCAGTAGTATCCGAATTTACCTTATTCCTGTAAATATAATGATATGGGTAATCTTGATTGGTATTAGACCATGGCACATTTGCACTCCATTCTAATTTTATAGATTCAAATAAAGAGGTGGAATTAAGTCTTACTGTAGCAGCTTCTGCCGAAAGCTCAATTATATTTTCCTCCTCTACTGCTTCATTAATAGGATAAAGTTCTAACTGATAATTATAAATTTTATTTTCTGTATCTAAACCTTTATCAGTAAATGTAGTATCATTCTCAACCACTGCAACAGGATTAAAAATACCGTTATCCGACCTTAATAATTGGTATTTATATGGAGGTGGATAAATAGCTGTATCAATTTCAAATGGTGCCAACCAGCTTACTATTACTTCTCCGCTATTTTGGTTGGTATTTTCAATACTTACATTAGTTATTACAGGGCCTGTTGCTGCAATTTGCTGGCAAACTTCTTCCGAGGCATAACTTACACCCCCTGTAGGCAACTCAAAAACAGCTACTAAGCGATAACAATAAGTTGCACCAAAATCTAATCCCCTTTCAGCATTATTGTCAAGGAAAGAATTTTGAGCTACAGGAACAGCTCCTATCAATTCATACCCTCCATTTTCAGGAATGCCTATTTCACAATTTTCCGGCTCAAAATCGAAACTATCAACGCGCCTGTAAACCTGAATCACTTCTGCCAGCCCGCAATCGTAATTATCCCAAGAGATTTCAATAGATCGTTGTGGCTTACTTTCAGCAACAACATTTTTTGGCGCTGGTGGTACTATTGTTACGCTCCATGTTTCAAAGCTGGTAAGTCTTATTCCTGGACCACTATCTGTAGCTTTAAACCTTATCAGGTAAGGATCTTCTCTGATATGATCACAAGTGGTTTGCCAGCTAAACTCAGAAGTAACAGGACTTTTGTCAAATAATGCAGGGTCAGGAGTTAAGGTAGCAGCAGGGCTTAAAGTAAAGGGTCCTCCGAATGCTTCAATTTTCACTAGCGATTCAGCGTTAGGGTCTGTGGCAATAATTTGTGCTTTTAATAAGGATCCTGCCTCTATACAAGTATCATTCGGAATTTCAAGCTCGGGTGGGTCATTATCAGTTTCACCGATTATAATTTGCATATCACGTGTTACACTTCCCAAAAATCGCCATTCACCTGATATTTTACGCCACTCCTCAGCAATAAATGCTATATTATATTCTCCTTGCATGCCGGGAGCGTCCCAAATAACATCACCAAGAATTTCATCTAAAGTATAAGTTGCCGGCCCTGTTTGCTGGCTGTTTTGTCCGCCACCAGCTACATGAGGAAAGCGGTAGTTAGGTACGTCAACACCCTCTCTACTTTGCGGAATGGTCATTTTAAAAGCAATACTATCACCGTTTACATCAAATGCCCCTGGATTATGAAAAAATAATGCTCCGACAGCACCTTTGTCTATAGGTGGAATTAAAAAAACAGGGGTGTCATTACATCCAAAGAATGGGTCTAAACGAATAGTAGTTTCTACAAAAAATGGAACAGTTACTGAATTATTAATATTAACAATATTGGCATTTCTATAATCTTCATTATAAAAAACGGTAAAACTACCATTACCTGAATATGTATGTTGTAGCTTAAACTGCACCATCTCTACTTCATTGTCGATAAGTTCTTTTTTAAAAAACCCATCCGGATTAAGTGAAATTGTTTCTCCATCTCCAAAATTAAAAATGCCATTTCCAAACAGAATATCCGAACCTGTATCTCTGTAGGCAGTGAGGGTAAATTCATAGGTAAAACCATTACAACCTAACCTTTTTGCTGTAATTTCACCAGCACGGATATGGGTTGTATAGGCCTTTATACTTATACATAACAATAAGAGGAAGATGGAAATAAGCTTTTTCACGTGTACTATATCTGTGAGAATTTAAGAACGTTAAGTTTAACTTATTGTTCTTTAATCATTAAAACAATTATATTCTGAATTTTGTTGAACGGAAGATACAAAATAAAACCATACTATTTAGAACGTTTTAAAATAAAAAACACAATTGTTTTATAAGGGTTCCAAATGTAACTTTGAAGCAATCAATTTAAACCCTATTAATTTTAATAAAAATATGAGTTGGCTTGCAAATACTTTAACAAGTACAATCGGTAGAAAATATATCATGTCTCTGACCGGTCTTTTTTTAATAGTTTTTTTAATAGTTCATTTAGCGGGGAATCTTCAATTATTGGCTAACGATGGTGGCGTAGCGTTTAATGCTTATGCTAAATTTATGACCACTAATCCGTTAATTGCTTCTTTAGCTTATGGCCTTTACATCTTCATTTTGCTGCATGTTATCATGTCAGTAATACTTTATAGAAGAAATAAAGCTGCCAGACCTATTTCTTATGAGAAGTATAATGGCGCTGCCAATAGTACCTGGTCGTCCAGAAATA
>JBEPWY010000424.1:0-3072 GCA_041642185.1 Marivirga sp. | reverse complement strand
CAACACCACCTTTTCCCTGGCTAAATAGCCATCTTTTGATTTGTAGAAGGATAAATCTCCGATTTTCCCCTGAAGCTTAATAACTCCTTTTTGTCTTGCCATAATTGAAAATAAATTTGATGAGCCACCAAATTATTTCTCCAATAGAATATCTGCAAAATACTGCTTCCGCAAAAGGTCGGCCTGTCTGTTCTGTCACATATTGTCAGCACCTATTCGTGAATTTTAACTATATTCGTAAAGTTTATGTATTTAAATAGAAATGAATTTGCGCTATAGTATCCTTAAGTATAAAGCAAGGATAAAGTATAGTTAGAGCATTAAAAGTAAAATGAATGTTATTAAAAAGAACCGTCATATATCCCAAGGATGTACAAAGGATAACAGGCAAAAGTGAGCGGTCAGGAAGGCGGATGTTAAACCGTATTCGGGAGCAAAAAGGAAAGTAAAACCATCAGCTCATAACCATTAACGAATTTGCCGAATATAGCGGAATAGACACCGCCACCATCCAAAGCTACATCACCGATTAGAGCAAATTCCAAGGTTCTAATTCTGAAATTTTCTTACCCAAAACCCATTTATTTTACTTCCTTTTGTGTATATTTAATATACCAAAGAAATATTCTTTGGTTTCAAATGCTCTTTGTCATACTGCACAAATTCAACTAATTAACTCCAAAACGCTGGTGTACAATTAGGTGAACACCCAAAAGCACCCCATACTAACTAATTGATTTTCATCTAAAAACTTGGTCATCAGGTGTTCCTAATAGGATCATATACTGTACAGGTATAGAAATAGACTCTTGTAATTTTATTTTACTTGAAAAAAATGTTTTAATACTTTTTTATCATACTCAACATCTTTTTTATTAAATAATACTGCCCAATAGATTTCTCCTTTTTCTTCTATTCTGGTTATGACATATCTGGAATCGTAAATGTTATTATATTTATCCATAATTTTTGCTTCCTGCCTTTCAGAAATACCTGTTAAAATAAAATTTGGATCATTTTGAAGCCCTTCTATCTTCTTTTTCAATGATGTTTTAAAGATTAATTCTGGATTATTTCCCTGCAAGTCATTTTCATTATAGTGAAGTCCATCCGTCACATAATTATTAGAGGCTACTATTTTATAATCTGTATTAATAAAAATAATGCCCTCATAAACTTTGCCCAAAACATTGTTTAACATATTGAGTTGCATTTCTTTAAAGTTGAGGGTCTTATGCAAGGATTGCTGCTTTCTGTTCATTTCCTCTTGTGTAGCTTGTAGCTCCTCCATATTTTGTCTCATTTCTTCTTCCTGTGCCTGTAATTGTTCTGTCATTACTTGAGAATGCCCTAATAATTTCTGCGTTTTCTCCTGCATTTTAATAGATTCAATTACATTTCCCAGCCTGCTGGCCAGCTCACTTAACAAATCTTGTTCATGTTTTTCAAATATTTGAAAGGAAGCTATTTCCAGTACACCCACAATTTTTGTATTCGTTTTAAGTGGTAAAATTATAATTGAACGTGGAGGAGCATCTCCTAAACCTGAAGTAATATTGATATAGGACAGTGGTATATCAGTCATATAAATGGATTCTCCTTCTTGCCAAGTTTGGCCTATTAATCCTTCACCTTTATCTACTTTCTTTTGGATAAATTTCTTTTTATTATAAGCATAGCAAGCTTTTAATTCCATATATGGAACTTCATTCTCTTCGTTTATAATAAAGAATGCTCCTTGATTGGCTTTAAGATATTTCACGGTTTGGCTAATAATAGAATTGGCAAATTCATTTATATCTGCATTGTTGTTTTTCATTAAATCAGAAAAATGATTTAAACCTGCAATATTCCAATTTCTAATTTCATCCTGCTTTGCTTTAAACTCTAAGGATTCATTTTTATCTTTAATTAAATTTAAATTATTCCTCAGATTATTAAGCATTAGACTAAAATTTCGACTTAAGCTACCTATTTCATCCGTTGCTTCATTATTTAACTCTTCTCCAGCATAACTTTCTCCTGCTAATACTTTCTTCACTATTTCATCTAACTTTATGATGGGTTTAGAAACAGTTTTTCTTAAATAATAAACTAAAGCAAAAACTGTTAGAAGCAACAAAGAAAAAGTAAATCCTATCACAATAGAAGCAGTTTGTCTTAATGATTTATTTTGCTCATTAATTTCCTTATAAAGTAAATTGATTATAGGTTCTGTTTCTTTTTTATTCTTGTTAAGATTAAGAAATATTCCCGATTTTTCAGTAAGACCAATTGCTATTTCTACTTTTACAATTTTATCAAAATGATTTTTATAATTTACTATAGACTCTATTGTTTTCCTTTTGTATTCTGGTGTCATATGAGGATTTTCTTCAATATTGGCTTTGGTTACAAATGCTACAAATTCATTAGCAGTGTTATGTAATTTATTTACATAACCCATATCCTTTCTTAAAGCAAAATCTTTCTCATGTCTTCTTAAACTAAAAGCATATACCTTTTCCTTAGCCGATTCACATTTTTGCAAATCATGTACGAATTTTCTCAGCTCTCCTTCTAGTCCGTGATCTTTAAAACCTCTTTGAAAGAGTAATTTTCGCAAATCATCAAAAGATTTTTTATAACTAGTAGTAGCTAAAAAAATAGAATTAAAATCTTTTGATAAATTTTTATCTTTTATAGTTTCTGAATTTATTTTTTGCAGTAACGATTCCTCCACTTGTTCTACTTCAGAAAAAAATTGTTGAGTTAACTTGCTTTCACCATCCTCTAAAAAATCAATTCCTTTCCACCCAAAAATCAGGAAATTCTGTTCTATTTTTTGCACATTGTCAAAACGCATTATTGTTTCGGCAACATCTGATTTTATTCTCTGATAATCATCTACTTGACTCCACAGATAGCCAACAATAATTCCACCAGTGAGCATCATGAAAAGCAACAATGAAAAAGAAAGAATGAATTTTTTACGAATAGCTAAGTCTCTTATTTTCATGTGTATATAATTGATTTTAAATTGTCACATGGAATAGTTCAGCTGTCAGCAAACCTTTAACCGTCACATTTTCT
>JBEPWY010000423.1:0-3098 GCA_041642185.1 Marivirga sp. | reverse complement strand
TAAAAAATATAAAGAACAAACAGCCTAAGCAAATTTCTGAAAGGCCGGGATGGGAAACGCCTGAAAAAATAAAAATCCCTCCTTTTCTTCAGAAAAAAGACGTTTCTAGTTTGTCACATTTGGATTTTATTGCAGGTAAAGCACCTTACTTACGTGGCCCTTACCCAACAATGTATGTGCAAAAACCATGGACGATCCGCCAGTATGCCGGTTTTTCAACAGCCGAGGCATCAAATGAGTTTTACAGGAAAAATTTGGCAGCAGGACAAAAAGGCTTGTCCGTTGCATTTGACCTGGCCACACACAGAGGTTATGATTCAGACCACCCCCGTGTAGAAGGGGACGTAGGAAAAGCCGGTGTTGCTATTGATAGCATACTTGATATGAAAGTGCTTTTCGATAGCATTCCATTAGATAAAATGTCGGTTTCAATGACAATGAATGGTGCCGTAGTACCTATTATGGCATTTTATATAGTAGCAGCTGAAGAGCAGGGTGTGAAACCCGAACAACTTTCAGGTACTATTCAAAATGATATTTTAAAGGAGTTCATGGTGCGTAACACCTACATTTATCCACCTGAACCTTCTATGAGGATTATTTCAGATATTTTTGAATACTCCAGTAAAAATATGCCGAAGTTTAATTCAATCAGTATCAGTGGTTACCATATGCATGAAGCAGGTGCCACAGCCGATCTGGAATTGGCTTATACCTTAGCCGATGGGCTGGAATATATCAGGGCAGGATTAAACGCAGGCTTAAAAATAGATGAATTTGCCCCACGCCTATCTTTCTTCTGGGCAATAGGCATGAACCATTTTATGGAAATTGCTAAAATGAGGGCTGGAAGGTTATTATGGGCGAAAATCGTAAAGCAATTTAATCCGGAAAACCCAAAATCATTGGCACTAAGAACACACTGCCAGACTTCCGGTTATAGTTTAACAGAGCAAGATCCTTATAATAATGTAACCCGTACCTGTGTGGAAGCCATGGCTGCTGCTTTGGGCCATACACAATCATTACACACCAACGCTTTGGATGAGGCCATTGCATTACCTACTGATTTCTCAGCCAGGATTGCCAGAAATACTCAATTGTTTCTGCAGGAAGAAACAAAAATTACTAAAACTGTGGATCCATGGGGCGGCTCCTATTATGTAGAGTATCTAACAAATCAACTGGTAGAAAAAGCTTCAAAACTGATTGATGAGGTAGAAAAACTAGGAGGTATGGCCAAGGCTATTGAAACCGGATTACCTAAAATGCGGATTGAAGAAGCTTCAGCCAGAAAACAAGCACGTATTGATGCGGGAAGAGATGTTATTGTAGGAGTAAATCGCTATCAAACAGATGAAGAAAGCGACATTGAACTGATGGAAGTTGATAATACAGCTGTTCTGAAATCGCAGATAGCTCGTATTAAAAAACTAAAAGACGAAAGAGATGAAGTAAAAACAAAGGCTTCACTTGAAAAATTAGCTTCATCTGCCGCATCAGGTGAGGGAAATATATTGGAGTTAGCCATTGAAGCTGCCCGAAACAGAGCTACATTAGGAGAAATATCAGATGCTATGGAAAAATCATTTGGAAGACATAAAGCTACTATTCGTTCCATTTCAGGAGTATATTCCGGTGAAGCAGGCAATAGCGATGAGTTTAAGAAAGCTCAAAAATTGGCTAATGATTTCGCTAAATGGGATGGCCGGAGACCAAGAATTTTAATTGCTAAAATGGGTCAGGACGGACATGATAGAGGTGCCAAAGTAATTGCCACCAGTTTTGCCGATTTGGGATTTGATGTTGATATAGGGCCGCTTTTCCAAACGCCTGAGGAAGTAGCCATGCAGGCAGCGGAGAATGATGTGCATATGATAGGCGCATCCAGTTTAGCGGCAGGTCATAAAACACTTGTCCCTAAATTAATTAATGAATTGAAAAAATTGGGCCGTGAAGATATTATGGTAATTGCGGGTGGAGTTATTCCTCCGAAAGATTACCAATTCCTTTACGATGCTGGTGTTGCGGCTATTTTTGGGCCTGGTACAGTAATAGCCAGAGCAGCGGCTGAAATATTGAATAAATTAATGGACGAAACAGAAGATGCTTAAAATTGTTAACCTTTAATTCCATTATAATAAGTTAAACTAATATATAAAATATGTACAACATCAAGATAATATTTACAATTGTGATGGCGGCTTTCATGGTGTCTTGTGGTGGCGAAAAGAAAGAAGAAACAGAAGGCGAAGCCCCTAAAGAAAGAATTACAGATCAGCTAAAAAACAAGGAAAAGCAATTCAGTGGAGATGAAAGATTGGCTAGTATTAACTTGCCGGAGAATTTTCATATCTCCGTATTTGCAGAAGTTGAAAATGCACGTTCTATGGCTTTATCTGAAAACGGTATCTTATTTGTAGGTAACAGAGGTGAAGATAAAGTATATGCAGTACAGGATACAGATAATGATGGAATTGCTGATGAAAAATATGTGATTGCCGAAGGCCTTAATTCCCCTAATGGGGTGGCTTTTAAAGATGGTGATTTATATGTAGCTGAAATCAGCAGAATCATTAAGTTTTCTGATATTGAAAATAATTTAGCCAGCCCCCCTGCTTATACAGTGGTTTATGATCAGTATCCTACCGACAAACATCATGGATGGAAATACATAGCCTTTGGCCCTGACGGGAAATTATATGTTCCGGTTGGAGCACCATGTAACATCTGTAATTCTGAAAAAGACATTTATGCCAGTATCACCCGTATGAATGCTGATGGTACAGACATGGAAATTTATGCGGAAGGAATTAGAAACACCGTTGGTTTCACTTGGCATCCGGAAACTGAGGAATTATACTTTACCGATAACGGAAGAGATATGATGGGCGATAATGTACCGCCATGTGAATTAAATATAGCTACAGAAAAAGGCCAGCATTTTGGCTACCCTTTCTGTCATGGAGACGATATAGCCGATCCGGAATTTGGTTCATTAAGAGATTGCAGTGAGTTTAAAAAGCCTTATAGAAATTTAGGCCCTCATGTGGCTCCTTTAGGAGTAAAATTTTATACTGCGAATATGTTTCCTGCTG
>JBEPWY010000422.1:0-3100 GCA_041642185.1 Marivirga sp. | reverse complement strand
TTATTTTTAATTGCTTACTTCAGTATCAGCAATTACTTCCTTAACGCCCAAGAGGTAAAAGAGAAATATGAAAAGGAAATTTCCATTAAAAAAGAAGACTTCCCTGAAAATGCCTTGCAACTAGTCGCTCCAATCCTTAAAAAGGGGGGAAGAACCAAATATTATAAAGAATTTGATGGCAAAGATTATTTCTACGAACTTAAAACCCAGCATATGGGCGAGAAAGTAAGTGTTAAATTTTATGAAAATGGTCAGCTTATAGACTTTGAAATTCTTAAGGAATTTAATGATTTAGCCCCTGAAGTTCAGGAAAATATCAAACAACATTTCCAGGAAAATTATAAAAAATATATTTTTCAGCGAATACAGATCCAATATAATAGAGAAAAGGAAATTGAAGACGGTGAACTTGAGATTGACGATGACACTGAATTTTTAGAGGAATTTATAGAAATGGACCTTGAGGATTTGACAGTTAAATATGAAATTGAAGCTGAAACTGTCAACAAATTAAAAGAAAGAGGCTTTTTTGAATTCCTTTTTAATAATAAGGGAGAGCTTGAAAAGAAAAGAGCCATTGTAAAAAGAGCGGAAGATAATGTACTTTACTAAATCAATCCTGCTTTTATTCATCATCGTTTCAACCTATTCCACTGAATTAAATGCTCAAAAAAGGCCATCTGTACGCTGGGAGCCCAGGTTATCTTTTTCGCATAAAATAAACAGCAGATGGAGTTATAATGCAGCCATTCGATTCAGGCAAAGGTTTAACAATTATGGAGAGAGCGAATCTAATTTTAAAATGGACCGCTGGGATATAATCGGCTTTGGCACCTACTCTTTCTTTGGCTCAAGAAAATTGAGCTTAGGTTATATGTACAGGCGAAGCAATCCGTTAGAAGAGGAAAAAGGATATGAGCATCGTTTTACTCAGCAATTTGCTTTCATTACTGATTTAAATGGATTTAGGTTAGTAAATAAATTTTTGATTGAAGAACGGATTCGCAATACAGATTACCTCACCCGCTTACGCTATTCTATCAGTACGGATTTCCCATTGCAAGGAGAAAGTCTGGATCCAGATGAATACTATCTTGTTACGGGCAATGAATTAGTATATGCTTTTAATAGTAAAGGCCACGAGCTTGAAAACCGTTTTTTATTAGGGGTAGGTAAACTACTCCGCAACGGCCAAAAATTCCAACTGTCTTTGGTCAGCAGAAACAGCGATTTGATTAGCTCAGCTAGAGACCATATTCTGCAAATAGAAAGCGTGTATTATTTTAGTTGGTAAGCTCTGCTTCTTAATTATTGAGACTGATTATGTTTATTTGGTAAAAAATTGTACAATTAAAAAATCGGAATTTCATTCTGATTCTGATTCAAAATCCGTGTGAATCAAAGATGACATAAAGAGGAAAACTAAGTATGTAATAAATTATTCCCTCACCACATTAAATCGGTCACATTTCATTGGCTTATTTTAAGATGATTGCACCTATTTATTATTGCATTATCCTTTTTCAGGATTACTTTATTATTTATTACAGCTGTGGAAAACTTTCTATCCATCATGCTTGTTTGGATCGTTAAAGCTGTAATTTTACAGTATTCCTCAGGGTATTGAACAGTTTGGTGAACCTAACAATTAAACTAGTACCGGGTGAAGCAAGCTTGTAAAGCCAGGCCTCATGCTGGCGGTTTTCCGTCAGTACCTCGTTTCCTGTTTTTAACAGGATTCAGGATAACAGTGGAAGGCTGATCAGGTAAGCAGCCCAAATCCTGTAATAAATGGGGTTCACGCAACTTCTTTGATGCTCTGAGGTTTTTTTATTATCCACTCTAAGCCTTCTATGAATGGCTCCAATTTTTAAAAAATATTGATAATTTCTCTAAATTAACAATATGAATGTTCATTAAGAACTTATATCCTCTACATCCATCAAACCTATGAGAATCGTTCCCTCTGGAAAAGAATAATATTGATGTTAGCCTTTCAATCGCATATTAAGTTCCGGTTTATTTATTAAGGATTTCATTTCATATACTGTCACTTAACAGGCTTCGGGTACCATCGGCTTCTACTTTTATGCCTTTTAGTATGATATAACCTTACCGCTCAAAACATTTTCATTTACTTTTTTATTTTCATTCTGTATCTTACAAAAAGATTTTAAATTAAATCATGAATTCTGCTTGTGCAGTATCCATAAACAGTTTTCTTAAATATTTCATCTATGAAAAAAATAATTATACCAGCTTTACTATTCATTTTCAGTTTTTCCTTAACAGCACAAAACACAGCACCACCGGAAGTGGATTTAAGGATATATGACATCGTGGATGCAGTTTCTGCAGAAAGATTAGAAAATGATATCCGTACTTTAGCCAATTTTGGTACAAGGAATACTTTTTCAGATACAGTATCTGAAACAAGAGGCATAGGAGCTGCCAGAAGATGGATCAAATCTGAATTTGATCAAATATCAAAAGAATGCGAGAATTGCCTTGACGTATTCTATCAGAAAGATTTTGTTACCAAAGAAGGTAATAGCAGAGTACCTAAGGATGCTTATGTGGTGAATGTAATTGCCATTCAGCGCGGTACAGATTACCCAAACAACTTCATTATTATGTCTGGAGATATTGATTCCCGTGCCAGTGACACCATGGATTTCACTACTGATGCCCCCGGAGCTAATGATAACGCCAGCGGTATGGCCGGGGCTATGGAAGCCGCCCGTGTACTTTCAAAATATAAATTTAAGCATAGCATTATTTATGTTGGGCTTTCTGGAGAAGAGCAGGGTCTATTTGGTGGTGCCGGTTTGGCCAAATATGCTCAGGAAAAAGAGTGGAATATTATGGCTGTTTTAAACAATGATATGATCGGAAATATTGAAGGAGTGGATGGAGTAATTGACAACCGTACATTTAGAATATTCTCTGAGCCTGTACCTCCAACTGAAACAGAGAGAGAACGGGCTATGCGCAGGTATTATGGAGGCGAAGTAGACGGTATTTCACGACAATTGGCACGCTACGTGCACAATCAAACACAAACTTATATGCCGGAAATGAACCCAGATCGGAAGAGCAC
>JBEPWY010000421.1:0-3102 GCA_041642185.1 Marivirga sp. | reverse complement strand
CCTCTATTTTAAATTCTTAAATAATAATTTCATTTATAGCTTTTAATCAAAGTATATATAAATAAAATCAGTCTGTTTTTTTCTTAATTTTTTCAAAAATAGTATTGATTACTGCTTTTGGCAATATTCTTTGCCCCGTAAAACCTGTAGCTACTAATCTATCATCCACAGAAGCTTCAAAGCTACATATGATTTCTTCATCATCAATTTCGCCATAATTAGCTTTAATTATTATTTCCTCCCCAACAAAAGCGGGGGAATGATGAACAATACTCAATTGAGTACCAATACCTTCTTCTTCTTTTTCCAGCATATCAAGTACAAACAAACGGGTGCTCCATTCAATTTCCCTTGCCAGCGTAAAAGTAGAACAAACAGGATGAACTACGCCTGTTTCAAATTGTGCAACATCTTTTTTTTCAACAATAAAAGAATGCATTTTAGAATCCTGACTGTTAAAAACCTTTTTCATAATTACTAAACCGAAAATTTCATTCTGGGTTGCGGAGATGCATCCATACCTGAAAATTCTTTATGAAGATATTTGTAGTGTGCAGTAATAGCTATCATACCTGCATTATCAGTACAATAATTAAATTCAGGTATATAAACATTCCACCCCAGCATTTCACCTTCTTCTTTTATCATATTTCTCAGGTAAGAATTGGCAGAAACTCCACCGGCAATCCCAATTTCTTTAATACCTGTATGTTTTGAAGCCTTTTTTAACTTTTGCAGTAAAGTAACCACCAAACGGTGCTGAACACTGGCGCAAATATCATTTAAATTATCTTTCACAAAACTCTCATTCTTTTGTGTTTCCCTTTGTAAAAAATAAAGTACTGCGGTTTTTATACCACTAAAAGAATAATTGAAGCCTTTCATTTCTGTTTCAGGAAATACGAAAGCATTTGAATTTCCTTCCTTAGCATATTTATCTATCATTGGACCTCCGGGATAAGGCAATCCAATAATTTTGGCGATCTTATCAAAGGCCTCCCCTACTGCATCATCCTGAGTTTCTCCTAATATTTCCATATCCAGGTAATCATTTACCTTCACAATTTGGGTATGTCCACCACTTACCGTAAGGCATAAAAATGGAAAATTTGGCTTAGGGTCATCTATAAAATGGGCCAAAATATGCGCTTGCATATGATTTACACCAATTAATGGTATTTTTAAGGCGGAAGCCAAAGATTTAGCAAAGCTACTTCCGACTAATAATGCACCTAATAATCCAGGTCCTTGGGTAAAAGCTACTGCATTTAATTGCTCTTTGTGTATCTTTGCATCAGAAAGAGCCTGATCGATCACAGGAACAATATGTTGTTGATGAGCACGTGAAGCTAACTCAGGAACTACACCACCATATTTGTGGTGAACAGATTGTGTGGCAATTATGTTATTGAGTACTTTCCCGTTTTGAATAACAGCGGCCGAGGTTTCATCGCAGGATGATTCAATAGCTAAAATAGTTAAATCCATAGATTGAAGAAAGAGAATAATTTATCGCAAGGTATTAAAAAAGGTGTTGCAAAAGTAATTTTGTGGCTATTCCTTGTACTGTTTTTTGTACTTAGCTTTATTGTACTAGCTATGCAGTCTTCTTATGTACAAACACGCGTGGCACAATCCGGCAGTGAATACCTCAGTGAAAAGCTTGGATATAAAGTAACAGTAGACAAAATAAATATTGATTGGTTTGATCAAATAACCATCATTGATCTTTTGGTTAAAAACAAGGATAGTTCAACCTTTATAAATACCAGTGAGCTGGTGATGAACTATGATATTAAACAATTAATCTCGGCTCAGAACATTTTATTTAATGAAGTAACTTTATCAAATGGTAAAGTTATGTTAAAAAGAGATAAAGGGGATGACTATTTTAATATTGATTACCTGATTGAAGCTATTCAGAATTTAGCAGGCATACCAACCGACAAAATCAAAAAATCTCCCAAATATCTTTTGATAGATCATATTATACTTGAGGATATGGTCTTTGGAATTATTAATAATGATCAGGATAGCATTGAAGAGGGTTTTAATTATAATCAGTTTATTCTTAATGATTTAAATGCTGAATTGTATGATTTTTCCAGCAAAAGAGATACAATTCAAATCCAGATAGAGCAATTAACTGCTAAAGATTCTGCCTCAGGTTTATTCCTAAAAAATCTTCGATCTGATTTTGAAATTTCACAGAGCAAACTAGCCTTAATAAACCTCAAGTTGGAGATTAATGAAAGTATTATTCAGGATTCTATCATTTTCACCTATAATGGGATGAAAAACCTCTCCTACTTTGTGGATTCAGTTAACATTGTTGCAGATTTTAAAAATTCTGAAATACATGCTGCCGACCTAGCCTTTTTTGCTCCCTACTTGAATCGCTATAATGAAAAAATAAATTTTTCTGGTGGCTTTAAGGGAAAGGTAAAGAAATTTGTCACCAAAGATCTTGAGCTTTCGTTCGGACAAAGAAGCAGTATAGCCGGAAGGTTAGAGATGGACGGTTTACCAGAAATATCCGAATCATTTATAAATTTCAACTTAACCAGCTCCACACTGGTACCTGATGATTTGAGGCAATATGTAAATGACAGTTTATCAAATCGTAAACTCGGAATTCTAGGAACCACTAACTTTTCGGGTAAATTTACAGGTTTTACTAATGATTTTGTGGCAAATGGAGTTTTCAATACTCAATTGGGAAGAATTGAATCTGATATCAATTTAAAAATACCTCCCGAAACAGGAATTACAGAATATAAAGGGAGCATTTCCACCTTTAATTTTGATTTGGGTAAATTGATAGAAAATGACTCAATGGTTCAGAAAGTTCAAATGACAGGATCAATTAATGGCAGAGGTTTAACATTGGCTACTGCAAATTTAAAACTTAATGCTAATATCAATTTAATAGGTATTAATGGTTACGATTATCAAAATATTAAAACTAATGCACAATTAGCGAAAGAATTTTTCAATGGAAAAATTAATATAAATGATCAAAACAGAAGTTAGATAAGGAAAAGAAATACCTCATCCTAGAGATCATACCTCCAGAGGAGCCAGGGTTCTTTAGAAAAAAGA
>JBEPWY010000420.1:0-3127 GCA_041642185.1 Marivirga sp. | reverse complement strand
GAAGCATTCAAATGGAATCTGTTACAAATCAAAGCATTTTTGAAGAAATAGCCAGTATTGTAGGTAAAGAAAATGCCTTTTTATTGGATGTAGATAAATTAAAATATGGGCACGATGAAACAGAAGACTATTCTTTTATGCCTGATTTGGTGGTTAAACCTAGTCTGCCGCAACAAATAAGCGAAATTTTTAAAATTTGTAATGAACATTTAATTCCCGTGACCCCACGTGGTGGAGGCACGGGTTTAAGCGGAGGTGCCTTGCCTACTCAAAAAGGTGTTGTTATCAGCATGGAGCGTTTTAACAAGATACTTTCTATTGATGAGCTTAATTTACAAGCTACTGTAGAACCAGGTGTTATCACTGAAGTTTTTCAAAATGCAGTAAAGGACAAAGGATTGTTTTATCCGCCCGATCCTTCCAGTAAAGGGACATGTTTTTTAGGTGGAAACCTGGCTGAAAATGCAGGTGGGCCTAAAGCAGTAAAATATGGTGTTACCCGTGATTATGTAATCAATATGGAAGTGGTTTTGCCAACTGGAGAAATCATTTGGACGGGTGCCAATGTGCTGAAAAACAGTACCGGCTACAATCTTACCCAATTAATGTGCGGTAGTGAAGGTACTTTGGGAATAGTCACTAAAATTGTTTTCAAACTGAGGCCTTTTCCTAAAAAGGATGTAACGCTTTTAGCCCCTTTTACTTCTAATGAAGAAGCATGCAGGGCCATTGCTGCAATATTTAAAGCCGGAGTTGCTCCATCCGGAATGGAGTTTATGGAGCGTGATGCCATAGAAAAAACACAAATATATCTTTTGGAGGAAATGGGGCAAAAGGTCAATATTGAATTACCTGATAACATTAAAGCTCATTTATTGATTGAACTGGATGGAAATGACGATGAAGTTTTGATGAATGAAGCAGAAGTTATACTGAAAGTACTGGAAGATTTTGATACAGGGGAAATTCTTTTTGCAGATAACCAGTCCCGTAAAGATGAGCTATGGAAGCTGAGGCGCAATGTAAGTCCTGCAGTAAATGCTTATTCTCTTACTAAAGCAGAAGATGTGGTGGTGCCACGAGGAAATTTACCGGATTTAATAGTTTTTATTAAGGAAGTAGGGGCGAAATATGGTTTTAACTCTGTGTGCTATGGGCATGCCGGCGATGGTAATTTGCATATTAATATTATGAAAGAAAGCCTTAGTGATGATTACTGGAACAAAGAAGTTAATGAAGGCATTGGAGAGATTTTTGAAAAAGTTGTGGCTTTAGGCGGTACTTTGTCAGGGGAGCATGGAATTGGTATTGCCAAAAGGCCTTATATGAAAATGGCTATGGGAGATGTTAATCTTAACTTGATGCGAGGCATCAAAAAAGTCTTTGATCCAAACGGGATTCTTAACTCAGGAAAAATATTTTAAACATTTTTGAACAATTATACTTGTTGTTCGTTTCGGTAGTATTACTTTTACAGTTGAAAGAAGTACTACCAGATGAATAAAATAATACCGTCTGCCAGAATAGATGTAAACCCCCTTTTATATCTTAAAGATCCTGAATCATCGGACTTAGGTAAAAAGATGCTTTCTGTATCATTAACAATGATAGAGGAGATGGGGATGGAGCATTTTACTTTTCGGAAATTAGCCAAGGCGCTAGCAACAACGGAAAGTTCTGTCTATCGCTACTTTGAAAGCAAACACAAGCTTTTGCTGTATTTCTATAACTGGTATTGGGGATGGATTGAATATAGAATGTTATTTGCAACCAATAATATTGAATCCCCTTCTCTTAAATTAAAAAAGGCTATTGAAATTTTATGTCAGCCGGTTGAACAGGATGAAATTAAAAATAACGCATATTCATTTTCTCTACAAAATTTGCATCATATAGTAATTTCTGAATCATCTAAGGCTTATTTAATTAAAGAAGTTGATGAAGAAAATAAAGCCGGTTTTTTTCTTTCATTTAAATCAGTAGTGAAAAAAGTAGTAAATATTATTCATGAAATTGATCCTGAATACCCATATGCACATACATTGGTGGCGACATGCTTAGAAGGCATATTGCATCAATATTATTTTGCTCAACATTTACCATCATTATCCGATGTAAGTATTACTAGTACCGACCAATTGGCGGATATTTTCTTTCACATTATCTATAATAACCTGAAAAAAGGTAAATAATGGCTTCAAAATCTTCTATACATCCTTTAAAGCGATTGATCTCTCTGCTAAAGCCAGAAAAAAAGCTGGTATTTACTATCTATATTTATGCTGTTTTTGCAGGAATTGTCAGCCTTACCTTGCCCTTGGGAATTCAGGCAATTATTAATTTAATTTTGGGTGGGCAGGTAAGTACTTCCTGGATTGTGTTAGTGGTGCTGGTAATAATTGGTGTTGTAGTTGTTGGGTTTCTTCAGGTAAGACAGTTATCCATCAATGAGATTTTGCAACAGAAAATTTTTAATCGTGCTTCTTTTGAATTTGCGTACAGAATTCCAAGGTTTAAATTGGATCAGGTTAAGGGTACCTATTTACCTGAATTAATCAATCGTTTTTTTGATGTCGTTTCCATACAAAAAGGGATGTCAAAATTATTAATTGATTTTTCCTCCGCTTTTTTTCAAATAGTATTTGGTCTCTTATTGATTTCATTTTACCACCCGTTCTTTATATTATTTTCATTATTGCTGGTGATTTTAATTTATTTAATAGTACGCTTTACGTTTCCAAAAGGGCTAAAAACTAGCATTAAAGAATCAAGCCATAAATATGCAACGGTCCATTGGCTGCAGGAACTGGCAAGAAATGTTGAAACCTTTAAAATGGCAGGAGATGCTAAGCTGCCTTTAGAGAAGAATGATGAAAATACCGCCGCTTATATAAAAGCCAGGCGTTCACATTTCAGCGTATTGAAAAATCAGTACAGCTTGATGATCATTTTCAAGGCAGTAGTGACGGCAGGTTTATTACTAATAGGTGGTATTCTGGTATTTCAGCAACAGATGAATATCGGACAGTTTGTGGCGGCAGAAATCATCATTATTTTAATCATTAACTCAGTTGAGAAAATGATTTTCACACTTGAGTCTATATATGATATCCTCACTTCGGTAGAT